>NZ_JBHSLL010000055.1:0-27321 GCF_042656785.1 Aquamicrobium segne | reverse complement strand
AACCTCACCGGCGAATATCGCTGGCCAAAGCCTTAGCGTAGGATTCCGCCCCCTCCCGCAAACGACCCCTAGCCTGGTGATCGCCACCACATTGCCGGGCTGCAAGTAGTCGAGCATCCGGGCCAGCTCGGGCCGGTTGCGCTTCGCCCCGGAAACCTTTTCCTCAAAGATGCGGATGCAGCCGGCCGCGCTGAGCGCGGCGCGCTGCTGGTCGAGGTCTTGGCCCTGGGTGGAGACGCGAGCATAGCCGATCATCATGGGGGCGGATTCCTGTCGCAAGTTATGTCGCAGGTCTCTTACCACTTGCGACAAAGACATGCGACACGAAATGTCCTGATTTACCGGGGGCGGCCGGTCTGTCGCGGGTTTTAGAATTTGTGCGACAACGCCTTTTGTCTACACATGCCAAAGCCCGATGTGGGTTTACAGATCCCCTATCGGGGACTCTAAAGTGGCTTTTTTATCCACTTGGCGACAAGCCCGATGATACCCTCTCGAAATAGCATAACCGTCAGGACGAAGATGCATCCCTGTATGACAATAACCCAGGCCCCAAATGTGGCGAGGTAATTCTGCATGGTGACGACGACAGCCGCGCCCAGAATTGGACCAAAAACAGTTCCCATACCGCCGATCAATGTCATGAGAACCACTTCTCCAGACATCGACCAATGGACATCAACGAGAGATGCCAATTGAAGCACCAATGCCTTCGTTGATCCGGCAAGGCCGGCGATCGCTGCCGAGAGGACGTAAGTCATCAGCTTATAACGATTGACGTCGTAACCCAGCGATATGGCACGGGTTTCGTTTTCACGGATCGCCTTTAGCACCTGACCAAAGGGCGAGTGGATGATACGATAGATTGCCAGAATTCCGCCGAGGGTTATACCCAAGACGACAAAATAGAGCATGAAGTCGGATCTAAGGCTGATAAGTCCGAAGAGATTGCCGCGCGGGATCGCCTGTATTCCGTCTTCGCCTCCCGTGAACGGCGCCTGCAGAGAAAAGAAGTATACCATTTGCGCAAAGGCCAGTGTCACCATCGCGAAATAGATACCCTGGCGTCGGATGGCCAGAGATCCGATAACCAACCCCAGCATGGCGGCTGAAGCGACACCGAGCAAGATGCCTAGTTCCGGTGACACGCCCCATACTTTGACCGCATGCGCGGCGATATAGCTGGCAATCCCGAAGTAGGCGGCATGACCGAAGGAAAGCAATCCCGTAAAGCCAAGCAGAAGATTGAAGGCACAGGCGAACAGCGCGAAGCACATCACCTTCATCAGAAAAACGGGGTAGAGAAGAAAGGGTCCGACCAGTCCCAGACCGAGCAAGGATAGAAAGATGATCGCGTGATGTGGTTGCATTCCAAGCGTCGGATTCTGAACCGACGTCGACTTAGAATTGATATCCGTGATGACGGCCATCAGATTTCCCTCCCAAAAAGACCTGCCGGTTTGATCATGAGCACGATAGCCATGATGATGAAGATAACGACTGACGATGCCTCGGGGTAGAAGACCTTGGTTAGGCCCTCGATGAGGCCGAGGCTAAAACCGGTCACGATGGAGCCCAGAATAGAACCCATGCCGCCGATAACGACAACGGCGAAGACGACGATAATGAGGTCAGCGCCCATTACCGGATTGACCGAGTAGATGGGCGCAGCCAACACCCCGGCAAAGGCTGCAAGTGCCACTCCGAAACCATAGGTCAACGTGATCATCAGCGGGACGTTGATCCCAAACGCACCGACCAGAACGGGATTTTCCGTTGCGGCCCTGAGATGTGCACCCAGCTTCGTTTTCTCAATGACAAACCACGTAGTAAAGCAGACGACAAGCGAGGCGATCATGACCCAAGCACGATAGTTCGGCACGAACATGAAGCCGAGATCCTGCATGCCCGCAAGCTGTGGGGGAATGCTATAGCTCAGTCCCGAAATCCCGTACTGATTGCGCAGCAGACCCTGGATAATCAAGCCCAGCCCGAATGTCAGCAGCAGACCGTAAAGGTGATCTAGACGATAGAGCTTTGACAGAAGGAACCGCTCGAGAATAATGCCGCTGACGCCGACGATAATGGGTGCTAACAACAGGGCACCCCAATAACCTACACCACAGTAATTTAGCAGCATCCACGCTACGAATGCACCTAGCATGTACTGCGCACCATGCGTAAAATTGATGATGTTCAGCAGTCCAAATATGATTGCCAAGCCTAGCGAGAGGATTGCGTAGAAGGATCCGTTGATTAATCCGAGCAGCAACTGCCCAAATAAAGCCTGCGGCATTATGCCAATTAGCTCAAACATGAGTCGCTCTTCCGAGAAGGCGTATCGCGCCGCGACTATACGCAAGCGAAACGCGTTGAATCAAAACATTCACATACGGAGAAACTTCGAAAGACCCTGCACCTTTCAGAAGTCGGCAGTATGCGAGCGCTGACATGAGATCCGCGCTCGCCGGTCGTCGTCAGTTACAACTTGACGAGGAAGCAATTGCCGTCTGTCATCGGACGAAAAGCCTTTTCCGCAGGGATGGTTGCAAGAGTATTGTAGTAGTCCCAGGGGTATTTGGATTCCGACGGCGTCTTGACCTGGAAGACATACATATCATGGATCTTCCGACCGTCTTCACGGATGCGCCCTTTACCGAACAGCACATCATCGGTCGGCGTGGCCTTCATCTGCGCCATAACTGGCAAGCTGTCCTTGTTGTTGATGGCCGCGACTGCCTTCAGGTAGTGCATCAATCCCGAATAGATTCCGGCCTGGGCCATGGTTGGCATGGCACCGTTCATCTTTTCACCGAAGCGTTTCGACCACTTGCGGGTGCCTTCGTTGGCATCCCAGTAGAAGGCATCGGTCACGATAAGACCTTGGCCCGCTTCGAGGCCCAGAGCGTGCAACTCACTGATGAACAAGAGCAGGCTTGCGATCTTCTGCCCGCCCTCGATAATCCCGAATTCACGTGCCTGCTTGATTGCCCCCGTGGTGTCGGCGGCTGAATTCGCAAGTCCGATAACCTTCGCGCCAGACGCCTGTGCCTGAAGCAGGAACGAGGAAAAATCAGTACCGGGGAAAGGATGATGGACGCTTCCGGCCAATTTTCCGCCATTCTCTTTGACGATGGCGGCGGTGTCACGTTCCAGTGCATGCCCGAACGCATAGTCAGCAGTCAGGAAGAACCAGGAATCGTCGCCTTTATTCATCAACGCCGTTGCTGTGCCATTTCCTAGCGACCATGTGTCATAGGCCCAGTGGATCGTATTAGGCGAGCATTTGGATCCCGTGAGATCGGATGTGCCACCACCCGAAACTATGACGATTTTGTTTTTTTCTCGGGTGATTTCCGACACCGCCAACGCCGCAGATGAAGTCGGAAGGTCCATGATGACATCGACGCCATCTAAATCGTACCACTGCCGCGCGATGCTCGATGCGACATCCGGCTTGTTCTGATGGTCCGCCGAAACGACTTCGACCTCGATAGTGCTGTTGATAGACTTGAAGTCTTCGACCGCCATCCTCGCAGCAATGACAGAACCTTCGCCCGACAGGTCGGAGTAAAGCCCAGACCGGTCGTTGAGAATGCCTATCTTGACCTTGATAGGTTCCTGCGCAAAGGCGGCGCCTGCAACAAGTAAGGACATTGCAGCGGCAAAAAAGCCTGATCTTAAATTCATCTCTCTCTCCCTTTTGATGAATTTCGTGTCACACCCCGAGATAGGCGTGCAATTTGTCGATATTCGCATCCATCTGGTTATTGGGTATCATGTCGATGACCTTGCCCTGCTCCACGATGTAATGGCGGTCGGCGACGGTCGATGCGAAGCGAAAGTTCTGTTCGACGAGAACGATGGTGAACCCCTCATTCTTGAGCTGCTCGATGGTACGCCCGATCTGCTGTATGATGACGGGCGCCAGTCCCTCGGTCGGCTCATCCAGCAACAGGGTTTTGGCTCCAGTGCGGAGGATGCGCCCAATGGCCAGCATTTGTTGTTCGCCGCCCGACAGCTTCGTCCCCTGACTAGAGGCGCGCTCCTTCAAGTTCGGAAACAGCTGGAAGATACGCTCGAGCGTCAGCCCGCCCGGCTTAACTTGTGGTGGAAGAAGCAGGTTTTCCTGGACATTCAGCGACGAGAATATCCCACGTTCTTCCGGGCAGAAGGCGATGCCGGCGCGCGCAATTGCCCGGGCGGGAAGCCCAATGGTTTCCTGACCTTCGAAGACCACAGAGCCGGAGCGCTTGCCGAGCAAGCCCATGATAGCCTTGAGCGTTGTCGTCTTTCCGGCCCCGTTGCGCCCAAGAAGCGTGACGACTTCGCCGGGTTGGACACCAAAATCGATGCCGTGGAGCACATGGCTTTCGCCGTACCAGCCCTGCAGGTCTCTGACGCGTAGCAGCGCTTCCTTGGCTACAGGAGGAGAATAAGTTGCAAGTTCCGCATCACGCATGTCCGGCTCCGATATAGGCTTCGACGACACTTGGATTCTTGGAGACCGTCGCGTAATCGCCCTCGGCAAGCACCCCGCCTCTCGCAAGAACAGTGATGCAGTCGGAAAGGGAGGCGACGACCGACAGATTGTGCTCGACCATCAGGATTGTCCGGTTCACGGATACCCGCTTAATAAGCGCCGCGATCCGCTCAACGTCCTCCTGGCCGAGACCCGCCATCGGCTCGTCGAGCAGGAGCATCTCGGGATCGAGCGCCAGTGTGGTGGCGATTTCCAGCGCCCGCTTTCGGCCGTAGGAAAGATCCGCCGCGATCACGCCCTCGAGTTGTAACAGACCTACTTCAGCAAGCAAAACGCGAGCTCGGTCATCAAAGCCGGCAATGATCTTCTGTGAGCGCCAAAAATCGAAGCTGTCTCCCCGGGTTCGCTGCAGGGCAATGCGCACATTCTCCAGGGCAGTCAGATTTGGGAAGACCGAAGAAATCTGAAACGAGCGGACCAACTTCAGCCGCGCGACATCGGCAGGCGACTTTGTTGTGATGTCCTTACCCTTGAAGATGATTTTTCCGTGCGTCGGGGTCAGGAACTTGGTCAAGAGATTGAAGCATGTCGTTTTTCCGGCCCCGTTGGGACCAATAAGCGCATGGATCGATCCCGTCCGGATCGAGAGATTGACCTTGTTGACCGCGACGAACCCCTTGAATTCCATGGTTAGGTCGGAGGCAGTAAGGATCACCTCATCGCCGGGCACTGACTTTTCTGTTTTACTTGAAGAAAACTGCATTCAACCTCCTCACCGCAATGACCTATACTGAGTATCACCATGCAACAATCTGCATACGCTTCGGCCTGTACTTTTAAGATCTGATCGGATCCTGGTCCCTAGAAAGACTCGCCTTGAAGACATGAACCGAAGACAATGCCTGCCGCGCCCACATGCGAACAGGGCCGATCCTCTGGCAACCTTTCCTCCCCGAAATTTGCCCTTATATTGGATATCAATGTAGAATTTTAATCTACTTGCCTTAATATATCAACTATTTAATATGGAGATTTTTCCATCCTATGATTTCTCTCTAAGTCACTATTATTTATTCATTTTTTATCAAAATGGCTCTGAAATCATTCACGTTGGTATATGTCGGTCCGGTGACGACTAGTCGCTCTGTCGCTTCGAAGACGGAATACGCATCGTTCTGATCCAGATACTGTGAAAGCTCTATACCCATGTCGCTGGCCAGACGAATGAAATCCGCGTCAATCCAGGCCCCTGCATTCCTTTCGGAACCATCAATGCCGTCCGTATCACCGGCAATAGCGGCAATTCCGTTGGAATCCCCTAGAGCAAGAGCCAGAGCCAGCAAAAACTCCGAGTTCCGGCCACCGCGGCCATTCCCCTTCATCGTCACCGTAGTTTCGCCGCCAGACAGGATGACGCACGGGCCTCGGATAGGATCACCGTGATCCCTTGTCGATCTGGCGATGGCAGCATGCACTTTAGCCACCTCGCGCGCTTCGCCTTCAATAGCATCGCTGAGGATGAGCGGGGAAATGCCCAGAGCCCGCGCCCTAGCCGCTGCAGCCTCCAGCGCCATGCGTGGAGTAGCCAGCACATGGACGACGGCATCGACAGGCTGAACGGCGTTTGTGTTCTGCCCTATCGCACGAGCCATGGCTTCGGTGAGCGTGATCTCGTAGGCGCGCAACAGGTCCAGCACCTGTTCCGGATCTGAATGTTCGAAAATCGTTGGTCCTGAACCAATGGTGTTGACATCGTCTCCCGGAACATCGGAAATTAAGTAGGTAACCAGCCGGGCGGGACACACCGCCGCGGCAAGCCGCCCGCCTTTCACGGCAGACAGTGCTTTTCGCACCTGATTCATCGCACCGATAGGTGCCCCCGACCGCAGCAACTCGTGGTTCAGCCGCTGCTTATCAGAAAGTGTCAAGCCAGGAGCAGGCATGCATAGAAGCGCTGAAGCGCCGCCAGAGATCAAGCAGACGACCAGATCGTCGGGGCCGGCAGAGCGAGCAATCTCCAGAATATGGCGACTGGCCTGCTCACTGGCATCATCCGGTATCGGATGTGCCGCCTCTACTACCTTGATATAGCGCGTCGGGACGCTATGGCCGTATCGTGTCACGACAAGCCCTTCCGGCCCGGCGTGACCGGCCGCCAGCCAGGCGTCCTCGAAGGCCGCGGCCATCTGCGCGGACGCCTTACCTGCCCCGATGACGATTGTCCGTCCCTTCGCCGGAAGAGGCAAACAGGCGTCGAACTTGCCGGCCGGCTGCGCAGCCACAAGAGCGGCGGAGAACAGCTCTCTCAATATCATTTCATCGCTGGTCACATCACGTCTCCCAATAAAGCGAAGTTCGGTTTGCAGGATAGGCATCCGTACCAATCTCGTGGGGTCACTGCGTGACAAATCGCGTAACCGTGGACCGCGGATGGTAAAGTTCGGCCCGTATCGAGAAATGGTCGCATCCCGCGACATTTGTCAGCTCTATTGCGGGAATGGCGTCGCGCCACGCCGCGGCCAATTCACAGGCCTGCCGGAAGAACTCGCCGCTCTCCTCGCTGCCGACAGCCAGGCGCAGCGTCAGATCTCTTACGAACGGCCGCAGGCGGGATGGGCTGATAGCCGCGATGTCTTCCACGCGCAAACCGAGCTTAGCATTGAGCGAGCTTTTCCTGATCGGTTCCAGGTCAAACATGCCACTGATGAGATTGGCGGAACGGATGCCAGATGCGAAGGCAGGATCGATCGCCGTCGTATCCAACGTCAGCAGCATAGCGGCGAGATGAGCGCCAGCCGAATGCCCGATCAGATGAATATCGCTCGGATCGCCTCCATAGTGCCTGATGTTTCGCCGAACCCAGAGAACCGCTTGGCTTAACTGTCTTACCTGAGACGGAATGCTTCCTCTCGGAACCAGATCGTAACCTGGAACAACCGTCACATATCCCGCCCCGCGCAGACCGGCGGAAACATAGGACGCCTCCTCGCGGCTATTCATGTGCCAGAACCCACCGTGGATATAAATCTGGACGGGCCGGGGATCGCTCCGTCCGAAGTGGTAAACGTCGAGCAGACTCCGCTCACCCTCAGCGTAGCGTATGTCGAACGCGCAATGAGTCGAAGCGCGAGCTTCGACATTCTGGTCCGCCCAGCGTGCCCGATATGCCTGCAGATTCGCAGCCGGCACACACTGGAAAACATCGTATTCGTGGTCTAGTTCAGCCTGGCTGAACTCCCGATAGACATTCATGGTGATCGACCTTATTGCACCCGCCGCCATGCTCTCCTCCCGGAAGCTCGTTTTGAAACGGCTCCGGGAGGGGCCTGCATTGGCAGGCGTTTAGCCATCAGTCCTGGAAGAGCTTCGCCGCCATGCGCGGCAGAGGATCGAGGATGGCCTTCGGTGGAACTGCCATCAGGTCGAGGACCTGCGTCCTGACATCGATACCGGGGGCAACCTCGGTCAGAACTAGTCCATCGGCCTGTACGTCGAACACGGCCCGCTCGGTAATCAGTTGCGCTTTCTGTCCCCTCTCCGCAACGTTTCGCATTAGCGGATAGGTTATCTCATCAGCCGTCTCCACGAATTTGCGAATGCTTCCCTCCCGCCGGACCTGAAGATTGCCGTCTTCGATCCCCACATCGAGGCCCGCGGTGGTAAAGGTCCCGGTGAAGAGCAGTTCGCGTGCGTTGTATGCGATATCAATGAACCCACCGGCACCCGGATTTGCTGCGCCGAACCGGCTGACATTGACATTGCCCGCACGATCGAATTGGGCGAAGGCGAGAACCGCCATCTCGCAACCACCGCCGTTGATGAAATCGAACTGCTGAGCGCCATCAATCAGGGCTTCCGGATAGAGGTTGGCGGAAAACTGCCAGCCGCTCGTCACCACGCCGCCGAAGGGACCGTGCTCAGTCGTGAAATTGTATTTCAGCAGCCCGTCATCGACAAACTCGCCGTCCTCAAGCATGACGGTCGGGACGTCGGAGGAGGCGCCGAACCCGAAGATGGTGACGACACCCGGCCTGACTTCGGCCTTTGCCCTACGCGCAATGATCTTGTCTGCACCCAGCGGCAACCGATGTTCAGGCTGATGGAGAAGTACCTGACCGCCGAGATAACGATCGTCATAAACCACGCCGGTCGTCATGACGGGGGCCGCTTCGACGACAACGTGATCGACCAGTTCTCCCGGCACGCGAACGTCGTGCGCCTTGCGAGAACGGCGCGGCACGATCTTGCGGACCTGTGCGATCACCCTTCCGCCAGATGCCTTCACAGCCAGAGCAAGAGCAAGAGCCGTGGACAAGATCGGTTCTTCCTCGAAGCTGAGATTGCCCTGCTCGTCGGCACTGGTCGCGCGAATAAAAGCGACGTCCAGCGGCCAGGTAGGATAATGGAGGTATTCACGCCCGTCGATGGTGTGCAATCGCACCAGATCTTCCTTGGCGCGCTCGGTATATTTGCCACCCTGCTGGCGCGGATCGATATAAGAGCCGATACCGATCGACGTTAGGTAGCCCGGCCCCCGTCGCGCAACTTCCCGGAGCCAGTGCATGGTGGCGCCAATCGGCCAGCAATAGGCTTCGATCCGGTTTTCCTTGATCAGTCGCATCATTTCGGGCCGCTTGCCCGTCGCCGGATTAACAGGGTTGATAAAGTTGCCGCAGACCACGCGCTTCATCAATCCCTCGATGGCGACGTGATCCATGCCCTTGATGTTTTGTGCATCTCCCACAGACACGGGAAAGAAGAAGGTCAGGTTGCGCGGTTCAGCGGTGTCGGTAAACCGCTTCGCCAACGCCTTGTAAAGTGTATCCGGCGTTACCCAGCCTATGACGCCGGCACCGGCAACAGTCTGGCCGGTGCGAATGTGCGCGATGGCCTCTTCCGCTGTGCAGATCTTGCTCATCACCGTTACTCCTGGAAGTGGATGATGTGCGTGCAAACACACACAATCTCGTCGTTCTGGTTTGTGATCTTCGCGTCGGCCCATAGCCGCTTCTTCTCATCGTCGGCCTTGACGATGCGGTAGGTCACGGTGAGCGTGTCGTTGATACGGACGGGTTTGGTAAAGCGGACCCGGTCGTATCCGTAGGAAACCGCCGGTCGACCGGTCCAGTCTAGATATCGCACGACGGCGCCGGAGACGTAGCCGACGAGCATCGAACCTTGCGCGACGCGGCCACCGAGACCCACGCGCTTGGCATATTCCTCGTTCATGTGGTTGGGATGGTTGTCGCCACTGATGCCCGAGAACGCGTAGATGTCGTATTCGCCGATGGTCCGCGAGTAACTCACTTCGCTTCCGATCAAAGTCGAGACGGGACCGCTATGATTGATCGTCGGTGGCGGATATTTGGACGTGGGAACGTGGTCTCCAGACATGCTTCTCTCTCCATGAATGAGTTGGAACTAGGCAGGAGTTGTCACTTACGTGACCTGACTTCCTCCTTCCTGCCCCTGGAACAAGATCATAAGGATTGCGCGACAACCACGTCCAATATATAATTAGGTCGATTTTTATATCGAGAAAGTATAATGCCTGACCTGCGTCACCTTCGTTATTTCGTCGCGGTCGCCGAGGAGTTGAACTTCACCCGGGCGGCGAAACGGCTGCATATCGCCCAGCCGCCGCTCAGCATCCAGATTCGGCAGCTGGAAGAAGAACTGGACGTCCCACTCTTGCTACGCACCCGCCAGCGTGTCGAGTTGACCGACGGTGGACGAGCCTATCTCGAACAAGCTAGACAGATTCTGCGATCTGTCGAAAACGCAAAGGTCCAGGCCCAGCGCGCTCAGCGCGGCGAGATCGGCCAGTTGGCGATCGGCTTTTTCGAGCACATGTCCTACACGCTTCTGCCACCCATCCTGCGCGCCTACCGCGAGCAATATCCATTGGTCGATGTCCAATTGCGCTGGTTTCCCGTCGTGGACCTGGTCGATGGATTGCTGCGCGGGGAAATCGACATCTCATTCATGCGCCCTGTCTCCGGATCGGAAGCCTTGAAGAGCGAGACTCTGTTGACGGAGCCTTTCATACTGGCGGTTCCGGCAGACCATCCGTTTGTCGGGCTCGATTCAGTATCCTTGTCGGACTGCTCTTCCGAGAATTTCATTATCTACAGCAGCAAGGTAGCGCCGGATTTTCACCGCACGATCTTCAATATGTGCGCCGAGGCCGGCTTTGAGCCGAGGATTGTGACCGAAGCCGCGCAGGTCTACACGCTGCTTGGACTGGTCAGCTCGGGCGCAGGTCTCGCCTTCGTCCCGTCTGGTGTCCGCCGTGTCCATTTCGAGCACGTCAAATACGTCTCGCTTACCGACACGAACGCCGAAATCGAGGTACAGCTCGCCTGGACCCGCACGCCGACATCTCTGCTCAGCGCCTTTATCGACACGGCGAAGGATTTTGTGCGCACGTTCGGGATCCCGTAAGCGCGGTAAGCCGGCGTAGGCTCTTATTCTCATCTGCAATTTTCCCTGTCTCCGAACGGAGAAACGGCAAGGCCATTGCCGGCGTTTCCGGCCATCTACAATCGTAGCACAAACACCTTCAAAATCTCATTATTGATATATTATAAACTATTGCTCTAATTATATTCATGATATATATGAATATAAATCAGCAACTTCGAGAGGAAAGGTTCAGCTGTGCAAAGCATTGACTTCGCTAACAGAATCGAGAAAATCCGAGCGCGCATGGAGGAAAGCGGGCTTGATGTGATGGTCGCTACTAAGCTGGGGAGCCGGCATTACCTAGCCGGCGCAATGATGCCCTGGCGCAGCGCCGTGGTCATTCCGCGCAAGGGCGAAGTGTTCGTGACGACGACGAGCATCGATTCCGAGCGTGTTGCCTATGATTCCTGGATCAAGAACATGCGGCCCTGGGAACTTGCGCTTCGTGGTCCCTCGATGGCTGAGGTTGTCGCAGAAATCGTCAGCGAATGCGGCCTGTCATCCGGTGTCGTCGGTCTGGAAACGGACGACCTGACTGTCAACGAGCACCATGAATTAAGCCGGCGTCTGAACGCCAGTCTCGAGGATGCGTCCTCACTGGTCGATTCCGTGATGCTGATCAAGGAACCTGCAGAAATCGAACGGATGCGCCGCGCCGCCGAAGTGTGCGATCTCGCAGCTGAAGCCGTCATTAAGTTCATTCGCCCCGGCGTCATGGAAACC
Source organism: Aquamicrobium segne (assembly GCF_042656785.1). Taxonomy (NCBI): domain Bacteria; kingdom Pseudomonadati; phylum Pseudomonadota; class Alphaproteobacteria; order Hyphomicrobiales; family Phyllobacteriaceae; genus Aquamicrobium; species Aquamicrobium segne. Next base: position 15,650 of record NZ_JBHSLL010000055.1, on the reverse strand, counting down.
GAGATCGCAGGGGTGGTCGAGCAGGTGACACGTTCGGCCGGGAGCCAATGGAATTGGGCCGTCACCGGCGGCACGGAAGTTGGCTCGGGCTATCGCCAGAGCTTCCCGAAAGGCTGGTCGCAGCCCGCCACCACCAAACGCGTCCAGCGCGGGGATATCGTCACCATTGATATCCATCCGCTGATCGACCTTTATTGCGGAGACCTTGCATTCAACGTATGCGTCGGCAAGCCGAGCGAAGAGCAGCGCAAGCTCGAGGCCGTCTGGAAAGAAGCCATCAACACCATGCTACAAAATATGAAGCCGGGTGTTGTCATCGGGGATGCAGCGCGCCGCACACGCAAAGTCATCAAGGCCGCAGGGCTGGACGAATTTGCCAGCAGCCTGTTGGGTCATGGCCTAGCGACAGATTCGCGTATGCCCCCCGTCGTTTCCGAGGTCAATGAGATGACCTTTGAGGAAAACATGTTCGTCGAACTGGTGGTCAACATCACAGTTCCCCGCGTTGGCGGTCTGCGAACCGAATCGATGGTCATGATCGACAAGAACGGACCGGACCTTCTGACACGTACTCCTCTGGAGCTCATCTGCGTCGATCCCTGATTGGTAAGCGCATATCCGGGCGTGGCGATCCGAACTTCGCCGCGTCTGGACAACCGGCTCAACGTCGTCGGACAGCGAAAAAGCCTCCGGGCATCTCATTAGGTCACTGGAATGTTTGGTAGAACATTTGGCTTCGGGCTTGCGCTAACGGCAATCCTGCTCTGGGCCCTTTTCAGCAATGTCGCAAAATCCCTGTTCCAGCAGGGGATGGGGGTCACCGAACTGACAGCGGTACGGATCACCGTTGCCGCCGCCCTCCTGTGGCTCGTTGCCCTGGCCTTTCGTCCGGCGCCGTTGCGTCTGGCAGAAGCGGGGCCAACACGACGACCGTTGGGCGACAGACTTCTGCTCGCGGCTTTCGGCCTGAGCCTCTGGGCAATGATGTTTACCTTCTATAAGGCGATATTTCATCTAGGCGTCGCACTTGGAATCATTCTCCAGTTTACCCATCCGCTGCTTATCATCCTATTCGGAGCCATCGTTCTCAAAGAGCGCTTCACGCCATCGGCTGGCGCTTCGGTGGCTTGTATCCTCGTTGGCGTCGTTCTCCTCGTGCAGTTGTTCGAAACACAACAGGTTTCCGCAAACTGGACGGGCATAGGCTGGGGGCTTGCCTCAGCCGTCGCAAACGCCGCTTATCTTGTCGTCGGCCGATATGTTCAGGAGCGATATCGAACCGGCCCTTCCCTCTTGTGGGGTTTCGGCATCGCGACCCTCCTGGCCATCGGCTGGGGCGCCGCTTTCGACCCGTTCCGGATCGACACCATCGTTGGCTCGGCGACTATGCTGATCAACAGCCTCGGGATCAGCCTGTTCGGAACCCTCGGTGCCTTCGCCTTGATGCTGCTGGCAACCCACTACATCTCCCCCCTCGAAGTCGGACTGACGTCCGGTCTAGAGGCAGTATTTGCCGGCCTGCTGGCAATGTGGTGGTTCGGGGAGACGCTCTCCGGCCTGCAGTTGACGGGCGCGGCACTAGTGATTGGTGGCGTGTCGATCACCTATCTGAAGGGCGTACATGCGCCATCGTCCGACACAGCAAGGGACTGCTAGTCAAAACGTAATTCGCGCCGCCAGGACATCCGCGGCGGCCATTTCTGGAGAAGCCCCATGAAGATGAAAGCCGCGGTGTTGAGGGAATTTGGAAAGCCGCTTTCCCTGGAGACGATAGATATCGACGATCCGGGACCGGGAGAAGTGCGGGTCAAGATCAAGGCGACAAGCCTTTGCCATACGGATCTGGAAGTCATCCACGGTCAACTCAATTTTCCCGTGCCGATCGTACTGGGGCACGAGGCAGCCGGGACGGTGGAGCGGGTCGGCGGCGGGGTCACTTCCGTTGCTGTAGGCGACCATGTGGTCCTGTCATGGAATCCGAGTTGCGGTCGCTGCTTCTATTGCGACCAGAGCCAGCCGATCCTTTGCGAGCCTTTCGTGGAAAATGGGCCAAAGGGCGGGCAATTCGACGGCACGACGCGTCTTCGAAGCGGGGAGACACCGATTCACAACCTGATGTACATGGGTTCCTTTGCGGAATATTGCGTCGTTCCCGCCCAATCAGCGGTTCCGATCCCGAAGGACATGCCATTTGACCGGGCGTGTCTTCTCGGCTGCGGGGTAATGACCGGCGTGGGTGCCGCGACCCGGGTCGCGAAAGTGACGTTTAGCGCATCGGTCGCGGTCTTCGGATGTGGTGCAGTCGGCCTCAGCGCCGTTCAGGGAGCGCGGCTTTGCGGCGCAAAAACGATCGTCGCCGTTGACCTGGATGATCGCAAACTGGAGATCGCCCGCCAATTGGGCGCCACGGCCGTGGTGAACGCCGCTACGGGTGACCCCGTCGAATTCATCCGCCAAGCGACCAACGGACGCGGTGCAGACTACGTTTTCGAATCCGCCGGATCGGAACGGGCGTTTCGCTCCACCATGGAGGCCGTGAGACCCAACGGCCAAGTCGTATGGTTGGGCAAGGTCAACGTCCAGCAGGACGTCTCTTTCCGTTGGGGAAGCCTGATGGGGGAGAAACGCGTCGTCCGCTCGAGCTATGGAGGTGCGCGCCCGCACCAGGATTTCCCCGCCCTTGCCCGCAGCTATCTCAGCGGCGAACTCAAGCTTGACGAACTGGTCACCAGGAATATCCGTTTGGAGGAAATCAACGAAGGCTTCGACGCATTGGCTTCCGGCGACGTCATCCGCTCAGTGATAACGTTCTAGCTGCCGGGATTTTCCCCAGGCGCAAAAAATACACTTTGATATATTACAAGCGGCATGTAAAAAGATCTAGAAACGTTGTTGTATCTATGGACGTTTTCGGGAGTGAAAAGGCAGAATATGACCAACAAAACCTCCGCCCAGCGCCGTAAGACGAGCAATGGGCCGTCGCTCGGCAGAAGTGCCTATTCCGAGCTCGAGGAGATGATTATCACGCTTCGACTCACGCCGGGATCGGTCATTTCTGAGGCCATGCTCATCCAGCTCTCCAAGCTCGGACGAACCCCGATGCGGGAAGCTCTTCAACGGCTGGAGCGGGAGCGCCTGTTGAAAATACTGCCCCGCCGAGGCATCATGGTCGCAGAAATCAACGTCGCCAGCCAAATGAAGCTCCTCGAAGTCCGCCGCCATCTGGAACGCCCACTGGCAAGGGTCGCCGCGCAGCGCGCCACGCAGAGCCAACGGCGGGAAATCCTGAAGTTCGTCGATCTCATCCAGGAGACAGTACAGAACGACGACGCAATCCGTTTCATCCGGATCAGCAAGGAAATGTATGCCAAGTTAATCGAAGCGGCGCACAATGAATATTTTGAATCCTTGAGTCTATTTCAAGGTCTTTCCCGGCGTTTCTGGTTCGCCCATCGGCGTAGCGGCCAAGATCTGAAGATACTCGTCGCAGCACATGTCGTGCGGATAACAGCTGTTGTCGATGGAAATGCCGGCGAAGCGGAGAAGGCGACGGATGCCCTTATGGACCAACTCGAAGAGTTCGCCCGCGCAACGCTCAACTATCCATCAGCCTTGCATTGCTGAAGTAGATTATTCGGCTTTCTGGCCTTTATCGACGTCGCAATCGGCTATCGCTGACGATACCGCCTCGTTACCGACGTCCTGACCCTAGCGGCTTTTCCACCGTAAATCGCTCATCTGGCTTAGTTATATGAGAAGCCCCGTGCCCGGGTGCAACGACATCGCCTTCACCCACGACCTGATCGACGGTATCTGCAGCAGGCGAGTGGACAGTTGCTCTTCACGGCGGCCCCGGCGATTGAGCTCTGGCAGGCGAGGCGGTATCGGCTGTTGAAAAGCTGGCGATCTGTTCGAGCCGCATGTCGACATCATCGTCAAGGGCACGGCCGACTCTTTGCCCTAGAACACGCGAAATGCCGGATGAAAACGATGGTCAGTCCGGCGTTGGCACGGTGATAGTGCATTTCTGGTGTTTTCCGGTCTGCCTGGCCGTTTCGAGGCAGGCGGAAATCTCCCCACTGCTGGCGTTGTAAAACCGGCCGCCCCATTTCATTTTCTCGACTTCAAGAGGATCGTCCGCCCTGATCATCGCATAGCCGGCGCTGATGCGGTCTTGGCCCATGACAATACTGGCAATGTGGCTGTCGGCCGAAAATGGTAGGAAGCGCGGCAACAGAAAAACCAAGAATACGCCGACAACAACGCCGATACAGGCCGCCATCCACACGCGGAAATCCTGATCCTTCCGATGAAAGGCGCTTCTGTTATGGGAGGCAAAAACGCTGCTAATGCGCTCGAGGTCGGACGCCTGCCGCTCGAGTTGCTGCACGGCGGTCCTCACCAGACCCTCGCCGCTGCGCTCGAGCGCCGCCGTATAGTGCTGCGCGCCCTGTCGGAGAATGGGCGATTGCTCTACGCCGTGCATCCGCTCCGCAACATTATTGAGCGCCTGCACGAGCTGGGCAAGCTGGGGCTTGTAGTCCTGCGCCGGCTCGATCTTTTCGAGCTGGTCGAAAGCCGCTTCCAGCCCCCGCCGCATCACGGTCATTTCCGCGCCGATCTGCGCGCCCTGCGTCTCGATCGTGCGCCGTAGCGCGTCGAACGCGGCGGCTGGGTCGCCGGCGTCCTCGTCCAGTACTTCCGGCTCGATTCCTTCCCTGTCGTCGTCCAGCTCCGCCATGTTCTCCGTGCCTACCTTTCCATACCGATGCCCCGGCTAAGCCGGTGGCCGCGTGTCATTTCGTCTTGCAGCGCGCGGGCAATGGTCTGCTCACGGCGAAGCTCCTGCCCGATTCCAAGCTCCTGCCGGTGATTGCGCAGGATGGTATCGACCTGCGGGTCACGCTCAAGACTCTTGGTCATGCCGTTCATATGGCTTTCGACCTTGGCGCGGGCCTCGTCGTGCTGCCAGCCGCGAAGCTCCCGGCGCTGCCCCTGTAGCTCCTGCCAGCGTTCAACGAACCGCTCGGCCCTAATATTCGGGTCCTGCAGCGCGGTGTTTTCGCGCTTCATCCCGTCGATAACATGGGCGACACGCTCCCGGCCGGAAAGCTCGGTCATAGCGCGCGCCGTCGCCGGGTCGTTTTCCAGCGTCAAGCGCATCAAATCTTTCATGCCGCCGCGCACCTGGTCGAGCTGCTGGCCGGCAGCGCGCATTTCCTGCCGTTGCATGTCAAGAACGAGCAGGCCCTCGCGCCGGTGCTGGTCGATCGACTGATAGGCCCGCGAATAGCGGTCAACGGCCGCCTCAAGCGGCGACGGTCCCCGCGCCCGCTCGGCCAGCCGGTCGGGCGCCGGCCGCAAGCTCCCTTCCCTTTCCGGCCGCTCTGTGCGGTCCTGCGAGGGGGCAGGGCGCGCATTGAGCTTGAGGCCGGCGAACATACCGCGCCGCTGCTTCTCGGCCTGCTGCGGGCCTTGTCTGTCGATCTGCGGGCCGGCCTCGCCGGCGCGATCCTGCTGCGGCCCCTCGGCCGCCGCGCCGCGCCCGAGTTTCAGGCCCTCGAACCGGCTGCGGCGCTGCTGTCGATCGCCGGCGAGATCCGCGCCGACTTTTTGCGAGGATCTCGGCGCGCGGTCCTCGATCCGCTCCCGCTCCGCACGTAGCCCGGCCGCCCGCTCGGCCGGAATCTCGATCTCGCTGCGGACGCCCATTTGCTCCGCGATCCCGCGCCGCTCGGCAAAGTCGCGGGTATAATCGAGCGTCGCTTCCTTCACGCCCGACCGGGACAGGCGGCGTTCTAGCTGGCTATAGGCCAGCTCGCCGGCGTCCTGAACCTTCCATGTGTTCCGGTGCGTCTGCGTCCCATCCGGCAAGGTGACGGGGGTGGAACCCTCATGCTGTAGGCCGATCTTCTCCCCGATCTCGGGCGCGGCCTCCTTCATGGCGCGCTCAAGATCGACGCCCCAAAGGGTGCGGCGCTCGCCCTTGTCGTTTTCCAGCGTCACGAAATAGCTGCCGGATTTCTGCGGGTCATGCTCGAAGGGCGCGGCCCCATGCTCGACCAGCCGGCCGGCATTGGTGAACTCGTCCTGTGCCGCGTAGAGCTGCACACCGTCACGATGCCGGGTCATGGCGACATAGGTTAGATGCCGGTCCATCGTCCCCGACGCCATCACATAGGCCCGATCGACCGTCGCCCCCTGATTTTTGTGAATCGTCGTCGCATAGCCGTGGTCGATCGCCTGATAATCGCCCATCGGCACGCTGATGCTATCGCCCCGGTCCAGCGTGGCGACGATCCGACCAGGCTCGACGGCCTCGACCGTGCCAAGCATGCCGTTCTTCACGCCAAGGTCGCCGTTGTTTTCGAGGAACACGATGCGGTCGCCCGGCGCAAACTCTCGGCTACCGTCATTGGTCTGGAAGGTCAGGCCTTCTCCAAGAGCACCACGCGCCTGCTCGCCCTCGGACAGCCCGCGGCTGCGGTCCTGTAGCTCGGCCCGGATCGCGTCATTGATCGCCCGAACATCGGCCCGGCGATGCGCCATCGCAACCCGGGTGCCGTCCGGGCGCTCGTCGCGATCGGCAAGATAATCGCGCACGATCTGGCCGCGCGCGTCCTCGCCCGTCTCGGCAAAGCTGATATTGCCATGATCCCGATAGGCCGCCAGCCCCTCGGCCGTCCGGTGCGTGGCGAAGTCAACGGAAGCCTCCCGCTGCCAGTCCACGCGCTGCCGGCGAATCTCGGAAAGCTCGGCATGGCCGATTTCCTCCGTGATCGCCCGGAACGGTGCGCCGGCCCCGATCGCCTGCAACTGCTCATGGTCGCCTACAAGGACGATCTTCGCCCCGCGCACTTCGGCCTCGCCAACGAAGCGGGCGAGCTGGCGGCTCCCGACCATGCCGGCCTCGTCGATCACGAACACGTCGCCGCGGCCGAGTGCATAGCGGTCCCCACTATGTGGGTTGTCCCAACTGCGGGACCATGACGCGAGGGTGCGGCTCTGGATGCCGGAAGATTCCTCCAAGCCCTCGGCCGCCTTGCCCGACAGGGCCGCACCGTGAACCTGATAGCCCTCGGCCTCCCATGCCTCGCGCGCTGCGGCGAGCATGGTGGATTTGCCAGCGCCGGCATAACCGACAACGGCCGCGATCCGCTCCGGCCCGGTGATATGCTCGATCGCCCCGCGCTGCTCGGCCGACAATCCCGCCGTCATGTCGCCGCTGCTGCGCTGAATGGCGGCGTCCTGGGCCGCTATGGCGCGCTCGACATGCCTGCGATCGACGCCATGACCATGTGCCTCGTGCATCCGTTGCGCGCTCTCGATCATGCCGGATTCGATCTCGACCATTTCCCGCGTCGAATAGCGGGCAAGCGCGATCTCGCCCGTTGCCGGGTCGATCCGCTCGGCCTGCAACTCGACCAGCGCCGGCGAGGCCATCACCTTCGCAAAGGCGTTTCTGAACTCCTGCGGGTCGTCGTTGATGTAGCGATGCAGCGCCCGCGCAACGTCGTGCCGGTCGAACACGCTCTTTTCGCCGGTGATGAGGGTTAGAACCTGCTCGGGCTTCTCCCGGATCAGCTCGGCATTACGCCGGGCCGCTTCCTCGTCCAGCCGCGCCCGCGACACGTCGAGGCCGCGCCGCTCCATCTGCGTGGCATGGACGCCCATATGTTCCGTGGGCGCGATCTCAAGGCCGCGCTCCATGTGCGAACGATGGTCGATCCGAATATCTAGCCCGGCCATCGCCAACCGCTCGTTGGCGATCCCCTCCCACCTCTGGCGAAGGTCGCGGAGCTGCATATCGGTCGTCGGCAGGTCGTGCGCCAACAGCCATTTGTTTTCGCGCTCAAGATAGGTCTTGTCGCCTAGACCGTCCTCCGTCACCTGCCGCGTTGTCATCATCACATGGGCATGGTGATTGCGAACGTCGCTGGCGTCGTGCGGCGCATGGATGGCGAAATCCACGGCCGCGCCGTAGCGGTCGGCCAATTCCTGCGCGAACTCCCGCGCCGCCTCTAGCCGCTGCTCGGCCGAAAGCTCATGCGGCAAGGCAATCTCGAACTCCCGTGCAACGCGGGCATCCTTCCGCTTCTCGGCAAATTCGGCGGCGTTCCACAAGTCCGACCGATCCCGCGCCCAATCGGCGTTGATGCCTTCGGGCAAGACGATCTCGGCATGTTCAACGCCCTGCTTGGCCGTGTAGTCGTGCGTGATCCCGTCGCGCTCGTTGGTCAGCTTCTCCCCGGCACGATAAGCCATTGAGGCGACGGCGCTACGGCCGCTCGCTCTCGAGACTGGCTTCATGCTCAAATGGTAGATCGCCAACCCGTTGCCTCGATCCCGTTTCAGCCTTTCCCGCCAGCCTCCAAGCTGGTGGCGCGCTGAGTTGCGAAGCAACTCGTAAGTGCGCCCTTCTCAACTCAATCGCTTCGTTCTTTCGTCGATCGGTGTGGCGCTTGCGGCAAAGTTAATGCAATGAGTTGAGGCCACGATTTTGCGGCAAAAGAGGCGAATATGCAAGGTCGAGCAAGATACTAAGACCCGAAACACTTTAGCTGGACGTGTCTTCGTATAATCTGGCTGCCAGCGAAGGGAAAAGAAGATGGCAAATGACAATAGTCCGGCATTGGCGCTGCTGATCGACGGTGACAATGCTTCGTCCAAGATCGTCGCCGGCCTTCTCGCGGAAATCGCCAACTATGGAACCGCCAGCGTCAAGCGCATCTATGGCGACTGGACCAAGCCGAACCTCAACGGTTGGAAAGAGTGCCTGCTGGAACACTCCATTCAGCCGGTTCAGCAATTCGCCTACACGACCGGCAAGAATGCCACCGATGGCGCAATGATTATCGACGCTATGGACCTGCTCTATACCGGCCGCTTTTCCGGCTTCTGCATCGTCTCAAGCGATAGCGATTTTGCCCGCCTCGCCGCGCGCATCCGCGAACAGGGCGTCACCGTCTATGGCTTCGGGGAACGCAAGACGCCCCGCCCCTTCATCACCGCTTGCGACAAATTCGTTTATTTCGACGTGCTCAATGCGACCGGGGAACAGAAGGAAGCGGAAGCCGTCGCCGTGCCCAAGGCCGCCGTCGCCAAGCCTGCACCAACGAAAGCCGCGCTCGATCGTGCTGCCCTCGACATGCTGGCGAAAGCTGTCACCGCCTCGGCCGATGAAGACGGCCGCGCCAATCTCGCCCGCGTCGGCGCGCACCTGGCGAAGCAGTCGCCCGATTTCGACGCCCGCAACTTCGGCTTTCCCCGCCTCTCCGAACTGGTCGAGGCGTCCGGCATAGTCGAGGTCGAGCGCATTGGCGACAACCCCAAAATCATCATGGTTCGCCTCAAGGGTGAAGCGACCGCCCGCACCACGAAATAGGAGGGAACGAGATATGGCACGCAAGACGATCGAACAAAGGCTGGCCGAACTGGATGCGCAGCGTTCAGCTCTCAAGGCCAGGCTGTCGAAACAGGAACGCGCCAATGATACCCGCCGCAAGGTGTTGCTCGGCGCGCTCGTCCTCCATCGCCTTGACAACGTCAAGGATGAGGAATTTTCCCGTCGCCTCCGCGAATGGCTCAAGCGCGAGCTGCCCGGCTTTCTGACACGGCCAGGCGACAAAGACCTGTTTGACAATTTGCTCGCCGCAGCGCCGGCAACCGGAGAAGGAACGCGCAACGCCGGGGAGGCCGATTCATGAGCCAGGCAACGCTTGCATGGGCTGCCTTCAAGAACATGCTGCGCGCGGCCGGCCGTGATCCCCTATGGGCTTTTGTAGCTCTCATCTCCCTGCCCTTCCGCATATGGCAAGGGCTGCTGAAAGCCCTGTTCATCCTCATCGTTGCCCTGTTCGTCATCGGCTTTGGCGGCCGGTTCTTCCTCGAACAACAGGGCTTCGGCCCCGGCTCGGTTCCCTTCATCGCGCTCGATCTCATCACGCTGCTGGTGCTGGCCGCCCTGGTCTTCCGTTTCCTCACCAATCCCCTGATTACCCATTTCGGGGATATGGAAGGCGAAACCCACGGCTCGGCCCGCTTCGCCACCAACAAGGAAGTCGCGCCCCTCACGCGGTCCGATTCCGGCCTGCTCATCGGCCGCGACGGCAAGACCGGAAAGCTCCTGCGTTATGACGGCCCGGCCCATCTGCTGACGATGGCACCCACCAGGACCGGCAAGGGCGTGGGAACCATCATCCCGAACCTGCTCACCGCCGACCGCTCCGTGATCTGCATTGATCCCAAGGGCGAGAACGCCAAGATCGCCGGCCGCGCCCGCCAGCAATTCGGGCCGGTCCACGTCCTCGACCCCTTCGGCGTCACCGGCCAGCCCTCGGCCGCCTTTAATCCGCTCGACACGCTCGATCCGGCCGGCCTCGATGTCGCGGAAGATGCCAGCACCCTTGCCGACGCCCTCGTGTTCGATGAACCCGGCATGGCCGGCGAAGCGCATTGGAACGAGGAAGCCAAGGCGCTGATCGCCGGCATTATCCTCTATGTCGTGTGTCACAATGCCCATGAGGACCGCACCCTTGAAATGGTGCGTTACTGCCTCACCGCCGCCCCTGACGCCTTCCTCACGATGCTGAAGGACATGCAGGCCAGCACGGCGGCGCGCGGCCTGATCGCCCGCGCCGCAAATCGCCATCTGGCGAAATCCGACCGCGAGGCGGCCGGCGTCCTCTCGGCCGCGCAGCGCCATACCCATTTCCTCGACAGCCCCCGCATTGTCGATGTAACGGCCCGCTCCGATTTCCGCTTTGCCGATTTCAAGCGCCGCAACGCCTCGGTGTTCCTCGTCCTGCCCCCCGATCGCCTGTCCACCTATTCCCGATGGCTGCGCCTGCTCGTCGCGCAAAGCCTCACCGACATGGCCCGCGATCCCGCCAAACCCGCCGCCCCGGTCCTCTATCTGCTGGATGAGTTCGCCGCCCTCGGCCACCTGGCTCCCGTAGAACGCGCTATGGGCCTCATGGCCGGCTATGGCGTCCAGCTCTGGCCCATTTTTCAGGACGTCCACCAGCTCCGCGCCACCTACGGGCAGCGCGCCGGCACCTTCCTGTCAAACGCCGGCGTCCTTCAGGTCTTCGGCGTCAATGACCACGACAGCGCCCGCCTCGTCTCCGACCTGCTCGGACAGGAAACCGTGGTGTTCCAGACCATAAGCCGGGCGCTCGATTCCGACAGGTCTGGAATCTCCTATGGCGAGCAACACACCGCCCGGCCGCTACTCACCCCTGATGAGGTCCGCAACCTGCCCGGACATGCCGAATTGCTGTTCCTGGCCGGGCAACGCCCGATCGTCGCCGGCAAGCTCGCCTATTATGCCGATCCCGAATTTAAGGGGCTGTTTGATGCCCCATGAAGCCCTCGGCCATCTGCCCGACAATAAGCGGCGCGAGCTGGAGCGGGTTGCCCGCATCCTGTTCGATGAGTTCGAGGATGCCCAAAAAAACCAAGCTCTCCGACAAGTACAAGAACGGCCGCATCCTCATCGCCGCCACCTGGGGGCCGCGCGTCAAGGACGATGCCCGGTTCTGGCGGGAACTGTAGGTGAGAGCATGGCGATGATCGAAGAAACCACGGACATCATGGATACGCTGGCTTTCACCTCGGTCTGATCCTAAAGAGCGACGAAAGGGACCGGCATCGCATCGCCCTAGCCTATCAGGAAGTTCAAACGCTGGCCGCGTCGATCCCCTTGGATAATGGCGATGCCAGGCCCCGGGTTACAGCGTGTTTCGAACGTTACGAGACCTATCGGACCACCGGGGCTTTATCACTGGCGGCCCTCCGGCTCTCTACAGCGCAATGGGAAACCGCGTTCCCGGGCCGGGGGCGGGATAAGGAGCGCTGAGCTACGGGCTTATGCGGCCTCGGCAATATCGAGCCGAACGGAAAGCCCAGCCTGGCTCGCCAGATTGATGAGCGTATCAAGGCTGAAATTCGTGATCCGACCGCGCAGCAGATCATTGAGCCGGGGCTGAGTGATCCCCAGCCGGCGCGCAGCCTCGGCCTGGGTAACGCCCCAGCTCCGCACGCGCTGCTCGATCGCGATAAGCAGATTGGAACGCATGGTCATGTTCGCGGCCTCGGCCGGCGTGTCTTCCAGTGCATCCCATACATTCGCAAAGCTCTGACGTTCCATCGTCACGCCTCCGCTAGATTTGCCGCAACCGGGTCGCAGCTAGGTCCAAATCCCGTTTCGCCGTCTGCTGCGTCTTCTTCTGGAAGGCGTGCAGCACATAAACGGTATCCTCTATCTTGGCGATGTAGAGCACCCGGAAGATTCCGGCTTCGTCGCGGATGCGGATTTCCCGCACCCCCTGCCCTACGCTCGTCATCGGCTTCCAATCGCTCGGTTCAATCCCTTGCTGAACCTTGTGCAACTGAACGCCGGCCTCTTTCCGCGCCGTCTCGGGGAAATCCCTCAACTGCTCAAGGGAGTCCCCGAGAAATTCGAGCTGCTTCATATCAGCCATTAGTCCTTTATATCAAAACCTGTATAGACCGACAAGCGAAACCGCTCACCCCTCCCGCTCAACAAGTGCGCTCATGGCCCGCTCGATCGTCTCGGCAAGCGTGATCTCATGGCGGTCGGCATAGGCATAGATCGCCTCAAGGGTATCGGCGCGCAGGCGGGTCGCAAACTGCTCCGTGCGGCCTGTCTTGCGTCGCGCGCGTCGTGTTGGCCTGGTGGGTGCTGTCAGCTCGAAATCCGGTGTCTTCGGCGTCTCGCGGAATCCGGCCGCCCTAGTGGCCGCTTTGATCGCGTTCGGATCAAGCGGGGGGGCCACTGCCGGCGTCTCCAGCTCATCGCCAAAATCCAACGTGGCTCGTTTCTTTTCTTCGCTGGTCATGCGGCCGCTCCCCTAAAAGCATTGATAACGGCCTGCGCAAATTCGCGGGCGTTCTCCTTAGCGCTGTCGAGGCCGGAAACATCGGACGTTTCCAGCTCGTGAAGCGTCCCGCCCAAGGAAAACAACGTACGGAAGGCCGCTCGATCTATCAGCGTTGCCGAAAGAGCCGGGATCGCTGCATCGGAAAACTGCCGATCTATATCCCGCGCCGTGCGCTCTCGGATGGCCGGGGGAACGCGCGTAAAAAACACCCGATAAGGGATTTCCCGGTTCGCTACGCGCCACATTTGGCGCACCAGCTTGACCGATTTTGCGGCCTCGGCCGCGTCGAGAACCGAACTTTGCAGCGGAATGAGTACCAAATCCGACCGCGCGACCGCGAAGCCGATCCGATCCGTTGCGGTGCCCTCAAGGTCGACGATGACAAAATCTGCCGCTGCGCGCGCATCTTCGATGGTGTCGATGATGGTTTCGGCCGAGTCATCAACTATGATCCGGAGCGCTTCGGGCAGCGCCCGAAGCCGCGACCAGGCTTCAAGCGGTCTATTTGGGTCCGCGTCGATCAACGCGACCTTGCGCCCAGCGGCGGCGAGTTCACCGGCCAGCACAACGGCAGAGGTCGTTTTGCCAACGCCGCCCTTGCTCGAAACAAACGAAATGACGGCCATGTTCCCTCCAGTTATCCGCTAGAAAGCAGAATGTTAGCAGCTTTGTCTTTATAGGCAGTTAACTAGCGGATTGAAAGCGGCTTAATAAATTTATAGCTGTTTACCAGCTGCTAGAGATTTACCGCCGCCCTCACCACTTACTCCCTCTCGAAAGCCCATAGGACGGTTGCCGCAAGCACGAGCGTTGCGGATTTGCTGTGAGGTTTCCGCTTGCCGATCCGCTTTATACGCGGATTGGAACCGCCGCAGGGCCTCGTTAGAGGCCCGAACAGCGGCGTCCGCTTATGTTTTCATATTTAGATAAAGATCAGACAGGGATTCAGTCCGGATGGCGGACTCACGCTTATTCACTGATTTTCCAAGCTTGATTAGGGCTTCCGTGAGAGCGGGATTGTCCGAATCCATACGCATCCGGTCTTCCATCGGCAAAGATGCCCGGTAGGCGGCTATCGCATCGGCCCAAACCTTCTGTTCCTGACCGTGATCGTCAGGCGGGGGAGGAGTCTTACCAAACCGCCCCAGGAGCTGGCGGGCCTTCTCCGGCAGGGATAGGCGATAGGCATTGCTCGCCTGCTGTACCTGGGGGCCGCTCTCGTTGCCGGTCGGCTCGTAGCGCCGCAGCCAGTCGAGGAAGCCATGCGCGCGCAGGTTCTTGAGCGCCCGGACAACGGCGTCACGCGAACGCCTAATTTTACCCATGATCGTTTCTATGGACGGCTCTAGCCGGCCGGTCTTGAAATCAACCAGATTGACGAAATAGCGGAGAACTTGAAGGGCGACGGGTCCGAGCGGCCCGTTCCGCTCACCTGGCCCTTTCTGCTCATCGTAACGATATGCCGCGTCCATCAGCATGACCATTTCCCGCCGCGTCGTCGGCCGCCATATCTGGCCCTCCGATCGACCCTTGAAATGGCTGTGCCGGCGAACCGGCGTCGGGCATCGCTCGGGGGGAGGGGGCATGACCAGGCCAAGCCCGGCCTGTGACGATCCCCGCCACGCCGCCCGGCGCTCTTGGGCGAGCGTGGAGAGCTGGCCCGCGTCTTCCTCGGAGAGCTGGCCGGCGCTGTAGCGCGCCCATACCTCTCGCATGATTTCATCAAGCGCGTGCCCGCGCGCGCAGCCGATCGCGGCCGCGATTTGCGTCCTCAACATATGCCCTTCATCCTTCCATTTGGGCGGACATGACGATGTGGATGGCGGGCAAAGTTTCACCGTTCCCGGCAAGACTCACTCTTGCCGGGTGGCTCACTCTCGACTATGTTGGGAGCTGCTTAGGTGGCCTCCAAACATAGCCGCTGCCGTAATCCGAAAACCCCTTGCCGCTGCGAACGGCTAGGGGTTTTTCATTTCATGCCCTCGACGTTTCTTTCTCGATCAGCAACCTCAATGCTTCTTCGATGATCGGCGCACGACCCGGTACGCCACGGCGCTCCTTAATCCGGTCGATTGCCTCGACCAGATCACCCGGAACGTAGGTATTCAGCGCCACGCGACCCGCCGCCGCTTGCCGCGCCCGATGGGCGGCAACGTCCTTCCGAATCTTTTCCGTGTTCTGCTTCATACTTACAAGTAAGCAGCCAATTCCCGCGATTCTGCAACCCCTTATGTCTAAGGCGCGGAAATATCGCGCAAATCGGCGGCCGTAGAGAACGACCAGCACGGCCTCAACGCCGATTTGGGGCCGATCCAGCAAGCGCCCGGTAGAGGGTGGCGCGATGCACGCCCAAGAGCCGGGCGATCTCGGGCACTGATTTTTCCTCCCGGTCGATGAGCTGGCGAGCGTGCGCGATCTGCTCGGCCGACAGGGCAGGGGAGGGGCCAAACCGCACGCCTCGGGCCTTCGCCGCGATCCTGCCCGCGCTCGTGCGCTCCACGATCAAGGACCGCTCGAACTCGGCCATGCCGGCGAACACGGTCAACACCATGCGCCCGGCCGGCGTCGTCGTATCGGCCCACGGCTCGGCCAGGGAGCGCAGGCCAGCGCCGGCCTCCTTGATCCGCTCCGCGATCGCCAGAAGATCGGCCGTCGATCGGGCGAGGCGGTCTAGCCGGGGTCGTTTGCGGGAGGGGGCGAAATCCTACGCTAAGCCGAGAACGCGCTTCCCATAGTCCCTGAGTT
>NZ_JBHSLL010000054.1:0-51902 GCF_042656785.1 Aquamicrobium segne | reverse complement strand
TGTCTGTACATGCACAGAATCTGATTTCAAAAATTTACGCAATACTCTGATTGGGTTTCGACCCTAAAGGCCCTGTCTACAGGAACACCAGACCGTCCTCTACGCGCCATCCGACAAGGATTTCGTCGCCGCTCTCCAGTTTGCCCGATAGCTGGCCCGATGGCCTGCGCACGATGATCCTCTGGTCGCCGCCGATATCGATCTGCGCCCGGAAATGATCGCCGAGATAGGTGATGTCGAGGACGCGCCCCGGCAGGCTGTTGCCAAGCGAGGAGGCATCGCCGCCAATGACCAGCCTGTCGGGCCGGACGGTCAGCGTTGTCTCGGCGCCCGTCGCAGGGTCCGCACCGGCCACTCTTGCCGTAACCTCGCGACCGCAAGGCAACTTGACGGTGATTGCACCGTCCGCGGCCTGCCGCTCCACGCTTCCTGCCAGAATGTTGTTCTCGCCGATGAATCCCGCCACATAGACATTTGCCGGGCGCTCGTAGAGATCGTGCGGACTGTCGATCTGAACAATGTCGCCATTCTGGAAGATGGCGATCCGGTCCGACATTGCCAGCGCTTCCGACTGGTCGTGCGTCACATAGACGATGGTCACGCCGAGGTCGCGATGGATCTGCTTGATCTCATATTGCATATGCTCGCGCAGCGCCTTGTCGAGCGCGCCGAGCGGCTCGTCCATCAACACCAGTTCCGGTTCAAAGACCAGCGAGCGGGCCAGCGCGACGCGCTGTTGCTGGCCACCGGACAGCTCCTGCGGACGGCGCTGCTCCATGCCGTGCAGGCGTACCATGTCGACCTGCCGGGCTACCTTAGCGGCGATCTGGGCCTTGCTCTCGCCGCGCATGCGCAACGGATAGGCAAGGTTCTGCTCGACGGTCATATGGGGAAACAGGGCATAGTTCTGGAACACCACGCCGATGCCGCGCCGATGTGGCGCGACATGTTCGATTGGCACGTCGTTCATCATGATGTGGCCGCGCGTCGGCGTCTCGAAGCCCGCCAGCATCATCAGCGTCGTGGTCTTGCCCGAACCTGACCCGCCAAGCAGGGTCAGAAATTCGCCCTTCCTGACCTCCAGATCGAGATTGCGAATGACGAGGTTGTGCCCGTCATAGGTTTTCTGCACGCCCTTGAATTCGACGATATTGCCGCTCTGCATCGTTTCAGACATCCTCATAGGGGACTGGTGTCGCCAGCCAGCCTTCTTCCTGCCGTTGCCAGTACAGGTCATGTATCCGTTTTGTGATCAGGCCGGGCTTGCCGCTGGCAATCGGCTTGCCGTCGAGTGTGGTGATCGGCATGATGCCGCCAGCCGTGCTGGTCAGGAAGATTTCGTCGGCCTGCGCCAACTCGCCTGTCGACACAGACCGTACCTCGCAGCGAAGCTGCAACTGCTCGCACAGCTCGATCACGGTGCGTCGCGTCATGCCCTCGAACACCCCGCTCTCAGGTGTCGCCAGCACGCCGTTTTTGACGGTGAAGACGTTGAATCCGGCACCTTCGGTGATGTTGCCCTGGCCGTCATGCAGCACAGCAACGATGGCGTCGCGGTCATAGGCTTCGAAAATGCCCATCGTCAGGTCAAGCCAATGGAAATTCTTCAGCCTCGGATCGACCGACGTTGGTGGAATGCGCTGGACGGAACTGGTGATCATCTGCATGCCGTTTTCGCGCTGCTCGTCATTGGCGATCCACACGAAGGGCGTGGCGAAGGCATAGAAGCGCTGCTTGCACTGGCGCGGATCGCGCGTGCCGGCCGGCGGCAGGCCGCGTGTGCAGGTCATCTGCACGTAGGAATCTCGCAAGCCGCTGCGGCGCACACATTCGATCAGAATATCGGCGATTTCCTGATGCGAGTAGGGCAGGCTCATGCGCAGGCCGCGCATCGAGGCAAAGAAGCGCTCGATGTGGTCGTCGAGGCGGAAGAACTGGCCCTTCCACACATGCGCGACATCGTAGGTCGCGTCGGATCGGACAAAGCCCCGGTCGAGGATCGGCACCGTGGCTTCGGCCACCGGCATGTATTTGCCTTCCACGAAGGCAATGCCGTCGCGCGGGTCGTAGGCGGTCGAGCTCAAGTCAGTCATCTTTGAGGGTCCTCAGGTTTTTTGCACCCCTGCTCATGAGGAGCGCGGCGCTAATCAATGCCAGCACGGCGATGAGCATCAGGAAGGTTGCCATCGCCAGGATCGAGGGTTCGATGCTGTCGCGCAGGCTTTCAAACATCTTGAGCGGCAGTGTCCGTTGCGCTGGTCCCGCCAGGAACAGCGTCACCACCACCTCGTCGAATGAGGTCATGAAGGCAAACAGCGCACCAGCAACGATGCCGGGCGCGATGATCGGCATGACGATGTTCATGAAGGCGCGCGGCGGCGATGCCCCGCAGGTGGCGGCTGCACGCAGCAGCCCCATGTCGAAGCCCTGCAGCGTTGCCGTAACCGTTATCAGGACAAAGGGCGCGGCAAGCACGGTGTGGGCGACGATCACACCAAAGGTGGTCGAGGTCAGGCCGACATAGGCGAGCAGGAAATACATGCCGAGGCCACTGATGATCGGCGGCACGATCATCGGCGCGATCAGGAAGCCCAGAATGGCGGTGGGTACTGGCAGGTCACGCCGTGCGAAGGCGTAGGCCGCCAGCGTGCCGAGGATAACGGCGGCGATGGTTGAGACCACGCCGATGACGAGGCTGTTCTTCAGAGCAGTCATCCACGGGCCGTTCTGGAACACCGTCTCGTACCAGCGCATCGAAAAACCGGGCACGGGATAGGACAGGAAGCTGCTCGAACTGAATGACAGCGGCACCACCGCCAGCAGCGGCACGACCAGGAATAACGCCATGGCGACGCCGAATGCCTTGTAGGCGAAGCGAATGACGGCGCGTTGATGTCGGTATTGCATCGGCTTTACCTCAGGCCTGCCAGTTGGCGCACGCCGACGGTGCGGGCGGCAATCATATAGATTGCGGCGACGCAGACCAGAAGCATGATGCCCAATGCCGAGGCCATGCCCCAGTTGATGGTCTTGTCGATGAAGAAGGCGATGAAATAGCCGATCATCTGGTCGCGGGCGCTGGCGACGAGAGAGGGTGTGATGTAGTAGCCGGCCGTGACGATGAAGGTAAGCAGCGCACCGGCTCCGACGCCGGGCAGCGTCATCGGCAGATAGACATGTAAAAAGCCGCGCATGGGATGGGCGCCGAGAGAGGCTGAAGCGCGCATGAAATGCGGCGGAATGCCCTTCATCGTGGCGAAGATCGGCAAAACCATGAAGGGCAGCATCATGTGCACCATCACGATATAAAGGCCGGTGGTATTGAAGATGAGTTCGAGCGGTCGATCGATCAGGCCGACATAGCCGAGGAACGTATTGATAAGCCCTTCCTTCTGCAGCATCACGATCCAGGCTGAGGTGCGTGCCAGCAGCGACGTCCAGAAAGGCAGCATCACCGCGATCATCAAAAACAGGGCAAAGCGCTTGCCCGATGTCGCCATCAGATTGGCGTAGGGAAAACCGAGCAGCAGGGCAACCAGCGTCACGATCGCCGAGATGCGCAGTGTCCGCAGCAGGATATCGACGAAGGTGCGCTGATCTTCCGGCGCCCGGACGATAGTGCCGTCGTCAGCGTGCCTGAGGTCGAGAGCAGCCAGCAGGTAGTAGGGGGTATAGTGTGGCGCGGCCCGCTTCATTGCATGCCAATAGGTGGGTTCGTTCCAGTGTGGATCAATTTCAATCAGCATCTGCCGTGCGTCCTCATCGGCAGGTTCGGTCTTGATCGAGCGTATCTTGCGGGCCGTGCTCATGACGATGGTGCGCAGGCCGCTGATTTCATAGTTCAGACGCCGCGCCAGTTCCGCCACGTCGTGCCGCTCCGCGTCGGCCAGTTCGCGGCTAAAGGTGGCGAAGACCGTGTCGGGCGGAAGGTCGCCGGGAGTAGCCGGACGCCACTGTGACAACTCGGTGGCGGTTAATGGCAGCGCCTGGGCCAGTTCGCTGTTTTCCACCGAACGGTAAAGGACGAGCCCGATCGGCAGCATGAACGTCACCAGCACATAGATGAACAGCGGCGCGACCAGCAGCAGCGATATGTTGCGCCGGCTCTTGCCGGACCGCAGCCATTCACGCTTCAGATCGCCGGTTTCAACGTCGCTTTCGACAGCTTGTGCCATAGGGTCCATGGTCCTTCCAATCGTGCCGGCGACGCCTCGCCGGCACGATTTTTAATGGCTCTGCTTTATTGCGCAACCCAGGTGGCGAAGCGCGCGGACAGTTCCTCGTTGTTGTCAATCCAGAAATCGGCATCGAAGCGGATGCTGTTTTTCAGATTTTCCGGTGCGGACGGCAGTTGTGCCAACGCCTCAGGCGAAAGCTCATCCATGACTTTGACATTGCTGACACCATAGGGAATGGTCTGCGCGAAAACGGCCTGCGGCGCTGGCGACATCATGTAGTCGACGAGATCGATCGCCTGGTCGAGATTGGGCGTTCCCTTCATGATTGCCCAGAATTCCCAGGAATTGATCTGACCATCCCAGATGATGGCAAAGTTCTTGCCCTCATTCTGGGCAGCTGCGATGCGCCCGTTATAGGCGGTCGTCATCACCACGTCGCCGGAAGACAGCCATTCCTGCGGCTGCGCGCCGCTTTCCCACCACTGGATGTTCGGCTTCAATTCGTCCAGCTTGGCAAAGGCCCGGTCCTGGCCCTCCTTGGTGGCGAGCACGTCATAGACATCGGCGGGCTTGACGCCGTCGGCCATCAGCGCCACTTCCATCGTGAGCTTCGCCGTCTTGCGCAGGCCGCGCTTGCCCGGCCACTTCTCGACGTTCCAGAAGTCCGCCCAGGACTGGGGGCCGTCCTTGATCTTGTCGGTGTCGTAGGTCAGCACTTTGGCCCAGCTCAGCGCGCCGACAGCGCATTCCTTGAACAGCGTCGGGTCGATATCCTTGCCATTGGGGCGGGTTGTCCAGTCGATGTCTTCCAGCAGGCCTGATTCGCAGGCGACGGTGACCTCGTCGTCCTCCATCTGCATGACGTCCCAGGTGACGTTGCCGGCATCGATCATGGCCTTCTGCTTGGCAAGACCGCCATTGGTCGTGTCTTCCAGAATGGTGATGCCCTTCTCTGCCGCGTAAGGCGCAAAGTAAGCCTTGCGGAAGGCATCCTGAACCGCGCCACCGAAGCCGACGGCGGTCAGGTCGCGCGCGAGCGCCGTGCCGGAAAAGCCGATCAGGGCGGCGAATGCCACACCTTGCATGATTCTGAGTGATGTCTTCATTTTCTTTCCTCCTGTTTGTTTATCGTTGGGCCATTATGTAAAATCGCTCGAAGAGCGTACCATACCTTTTCAGGTGAGTATCCGCAGCGGATTTTCGATCAATTCTTTGAACAGGCCAAGCCATTGCGCGCCCAGCGCGCCGTCTATGGCGCGGTGATCGAGCGAAAGCGTGCAGGTCATCATGTCGGCGATGGCCGACTGGCGGTCGCGTACGATCATGCGCGGCTCTATCGCACCAACCGCGAGGATGGCGGCCTGCGGCGGGTTGAGAATCGCGGCAAAATCGCGAACGCCGTACATGCCAAGATTGCTGATGGTGAACGAACCGCCCTGGTATTCGTCCGGCCGCAGCGTGCCGGCGCGCGCCCGGCTTGCCAGATCGCCGATCTCCGCCGAGATGGCGGACAATGATTTGCGGTCGGCCTGGGTGATAATGGGTGTGATCAGCCCGCCATCGGTTGCGACCGCCACCGAAATGTCAACGCGATGCCATTGCAAGAGCGCATCCTCGGTCCAGCTTACATTGCAGGTCGGCAGTGCTGCCAGTGCGGCTGCTGCGGCCTTGACCACCAGATCGTTGACGCTGATGCGGGCGTCGCCGGGGCGGTCGGCGTTGATCTTTTGGCGCAACGCGATCAGTGCATCCATCTGGCAGTCGGCACTCAGATAGAAATGCGGGATGTTTTGCTTGGATTCCGTCAGCCGACGCGCAATCGTGCGGCGCATTTGTGAGTGCGGAATGCTGTCGTGCGGCGCATCGGTCACGAATGGCGGTGCGGTAGCCGGTGCGACGGGCGCAGCACTGGCGGCCATATCGAGATGGGCCTTGACGTCGTCACGCATGATGCGGCCCTTGGGGCCGCTGCCGGTGAGCCTGGCAAGGTCGATGCTGTTTTCGCGCGCAAGGCGACGTGCCAGCGGGCTGGCGAACAGGCGGTTGGGCGAAGCCGCCACGCGAGATTCGGGTAGGGAAACGGATGGGGCGACCTGAACCTCTGCATCAAAGGTGAGCGCTTCTGCCTCTTCTGCCTCGGTTTGCGACATGACCGCCGCCGCTATTGCCGCATCGTCGTCGCCTGCCAGCGCCAGGACGCCGATGGCGGTATCCACAGGAAGCACCTTTCCGGCTTCATGCAGGATACGGGCAAGCCGCCCGCTATTTTCGCTTGAAATCTCGACCACCGCCTTGTCGGTCTCGACTTCGGCGAAAGCCTCGCCCGCCACCAGCATGTCGCCCTCGGCCTTGAGCCAGCGCGCCAGAGTGCCTTCGGTCATATTGGCAAGAATGGCCGGCAGCCGCAGAATCTCAGCCATGGGCAAGCCCCGGCAGGCTTTTCAGGCCGATGATGACCTCTTCGGTGCCGGCATAAGCCGCCCGCTCAAGGATTTTGGAGATCGAGGGGGATGCTTCGCCGCCCGTCACCCGCTCGACCGGATGATCGAGCCAGTCAAACAGCCGATGCTGGATGGCGTCGGCGAGCCAGCCGCCATAGGCCGTGCCCTGCGCTCCCTGCTCGACGATGATGACCAGATTGGTCTTCTTGACGCTTTCGGTAATCGTATCCCAGTCGAGGCTGGCGCGGTCGAGGCTGCGCAGGTCGATGACCTCGACATCCACGCCAAGCGCCTCGACGGCTTCGAGCGAGCGCGCGACCATGGCGGAATAGGTCAAGAGCGTCGCCTTTGTGCCATGCCGACGAATGGCCGCCTTGCCGAACGGAATGGCATAATCGAGATCGTCGACGGGCGCCTTGCCGGTCGTCTGGTAGAGATCGACATGCTCGATGACCAGAACCGGATCATTGGCGGCAAGCGCCGTATTCATCAGGCCGACATAGTCGAATGCGGTGGAGGGCGCAATGATGCGCCAGCCCGGAGAGGTTGCGAAAATACCGGCAGGGTCCATGGAATGCTGTGAGCCATAGCCGGTTCCCATGGCGATCTTGGTGCGCAGGACCAGCGGTATGTCGATGTCGCCACCGAACATGTGGCGGGCCTTGCCAATCTGGTTGAACACCTGGTCGGCTGCGACCCACATGAAGTCGGGATACATAAATTCGACCACGGGACGAAACCGGCCGTCCATGGCCAGCCCGCCGCCCAGCCCGAGAAAGGCGTTCTCACTGATCGGTGTGCCGAGCACGCGGTCGGGATATTTGTCCTTGAGGCCGCGCGTCGCCCCGTTGGTGCCGCCCTTCAGGCGGTGGACGTCCTCGCCAAGAACGACGATGCCTTCATCGGCAGCCATGCGGCGGTCGAGAAGATCGGCAATCACGTTGACGAACACCCGATCTTCGGTCTTGCCCGAAAAAGTTTCGGCCTCGGCGTGGCGCATGCCCGAAAGTTCCTTCAGGTCACTGCGGATGCCAACGTCGCGGAAATCGGGCGAGGGCCACAATTCGGCACGGATCTCGCGGCGATTGTCGATGCGGGTGGTCAGTTCACCGACAATTTGCGCCATGGTTTCCTGCGCACGCTGGCGAAGCGCGGCCACCGCCTGTTCGCTGGTCATGGAGCGGGCAATCATTTCACGGGCGACCCGGTCGAGCGGATCGCGGGCACGCCAGCTTTCTTCCTCCTGCTTGGTGCGATAGCCGAAGGCGCTGCCCGGGAACGGGCCGTTCTGGTGGAAATAGCGGTAGACGTCGGCCTCGATAATCGTCGGCCCCTTGCCGGAGCGCATGTGGGTGAGCGCTTCCTGCATGACGAGATTGACGGCCAGCGGGTCCATGCCATCGACCCGCCACGAGGGGATGGAAAAGCCCTGACCCCGCGACGACAGGCGCGTGTCGGCGCTCGATTCCTCGACGGTGGTGGATACGGCGTAGCGGTTGTTCTCGATGAAGAAGCAAAGCGGCAGCTTCCATACGGCGGCAAGATTCATGGTTTCGAGAACCGAGCCGATATTGGCCGCCCCGTCGCCGAAATAGCTGACCGCCACCGCATCGGTGCCTGCCTGCTTGTGGGCAAAGGCTGCGCCTGCGGCCAACGGCACGCCGCCGCCGACGATGGCATTGGTGCCGAGCGCGCCAGCTTCACGCCAGCGCAGGTGCATGGAGCCGCCGCGCCCCTGGCAATAGCCTTCGGCAAGGCCCATGATCTCGGCCAGCGCGCGGCGCAGAACGGCGATGACATCGCTGTTGAAGGCGCCGTCGATGGAAAGCATGTCGGGGGCCACATAGCCCAGCGCCTTGGCCAGGAACTGATGGTGGCCGCGATGCGACCCGTTGATCTGGTCGTCGGCGCGCAGCGCCATGATGGAGCCGACCGCGCCGCCTTCCTGCCCGATGGATGAGTGTGCTGGACCATGGATCAGGCCTTCACCTGCCAGTTCCAGAACCGTTTCCTCAAATGCCCGCACCAGATGCAGGCTGGTCAATATCGCCCCCAGCGATTGCGGGGCGGCCTGATCCCAATCGGCCGCGGTGGCGCGAAAATCAAGCCAATCGGCCATGCCGGATAGTGAACTCGTTTCTGGCATCAGGGTTCCTGTCGTCCCAACTCACCTGCGACGCGCGAGCTAGAAGCCGCCCCATCGATGAGCGGCTTCCAGCCTGTCGTCGGATACTGCGTTTGCCAGCGTTCCCCAGCCGATCTGGTGTCGGCTTTTGTACGACTGAAGCATCTATCACCATTAGTGACACGGTGTTTTCAGGCGGTCAACAGATTGGATACAAAAAAATAGGCATCAGTAAAAATAACCGCAATAACAGGCTAAACAATGCTATTAATTCATTGACCACTATGACTGTTCTGCATATTTGTATCCAATAAGGTGATTTTTGCTGAAATCTCAAATCGAAAAGGCAGGCGATGTCATGTACCGGAATGTGAAGGTCGGCGAATGAAGAACGGCTTGCCAGGCCTTCGCGGCACCGAGCATATCGGCTTTACGGTGCCCAATCTTGATGAGGCCGTCGATTTCTTCGTCAAGGTCATCGGTTGTGAGCCGTTTTATGAACTCGGCCCCTTCCAGTCGGATGACGACTGGATGCAGACGCAACTCAATCTTCACCCCCGCGCGGTGATGAAACGGTTGAAGTTCCTGCGCTGCGGCAATGGCTCCAACTTTGAAATTTTTGAATATTCGGCGCCTGACCAGCGTCTCGAGCAACCGAGGAACAGCGATATCGGCGGCCACCATCTGGCCTTCTATGTGGATGACATCAATGAGGCGATCGCTTATCTGAAGGAAAACGACATTCGCGTGCTGGGCGAACCGGTGGTGCGCGAGGAAGGCCCGAGCGCCGGGCAGACATGGGTTTATTTCCTCACCCCATGGGGCATGCAGATGGAACTGGTGTCCTACCCGAACGGCAAGGCTTATGAGCAAGGTCAGAATCGGCTTTTATGGCATCCGGCATCACCCGGCAAATAAGACGCGCCGACCGGGCTAGAGCATTTTGCAGTCAGATGGAATCATCTGTTATCGCAAAAATGCTTCAGGAGCTTGCCGCGGTTCAGACTGTGATGTCGTCTAAAAAGCTTGTTCCGATTTCAGGTCTTGCAACACTAAAAACATCGGCAATTGTTGCTGCAATGTCGGAAAGACTGTCACGCATGAAAATGCCCTTTGGCTTGATGCCGGGCGACCAGGCCAGAAGCGGTGTGAATTCACGTGTATGCTTGTCATGGCCGATCGTCGGATCATTTCCATGATCGCCAGTGATGATCAGCAAATCCCTGGAACTCATCATCGACATGATGCGCCCAATGCCTTCATCGGCCAGCTTCAGGCAGTTGGCATAGCGCGCAGCGCTCTCATCATGTCCGGCAAGATCGGTTTCCTGAATATTGATGGCGATCAAGCCTGAACGTACACGCGCCATGGATTGATAGGTTGCCTCCAGAACCTGACCTGTCAGAACATGCGGCTCCTTGTGGGCGCCTTCACAGGTGATTACATCGGCGACCTTGCCCAGCAGTTCCACCTCATAGCCGGCCTTCTTGAGAATGGTGGGAACCTGCACATCCGGCCTGGTGCCTTGCGTAAGGTGGCGCACGACATAATTGCTGGTGTAAAGGCCAAGCGCCACATTGTTGACGCCGCATTGTCCTGTTGGCCGCAATTCTGTGCAGCGACGTATATCGGCGGCATGAAAACCATAGCCACCCATGGCCACGACCCGCCGCACACGCGCCACGGAACGCAGGATTTCTCCCACTTCGACAATCTTTTCATAAGCAATATCGTCAATAGAGCCGACACAGTGATAGGTCTGAAGAGGATCGCTTTCCAGATTATCACCGCAAATCATCGCATGATCGACGAATAATGCAGAAAGCCCCTCACCAGCAGCTTCGACATGATGCCCCTTCTGGATCAGTGCTTGCGCCACCTCGTCACGAACGACTTCAAAAAGCTCCTCGGGAACATCGGCAACCCGCGAGCCCATGATGACCTGATGCCCCAGATAGGTATCGGCGCCCTTGTAGCCAAGATTGAACACCCCGTGGACTGCGACAGGGGAGGGTTCGACACGGATCCCGCTGCCGGGCGCCACGGTTCCAAGGCCAAGCCTTTCCAGATTAGGCAAGCTCAAGCCGCCGCTGGCCTGCACCACATGCTTGAGCGTGTTTGAGCCGACATCATTGGGGCGCACCAGATGCACATCAGGAAGAGCGCCAATTCCCAATGCATCAAGAACAAGAACGATGACCCGATCGAAGGGGGCTTTTTGGTCTGTCATTAGGGCTGGCTTTCCGTTTTTCATACTTTGCGTTTGTCAAGCGTTGCAAATAAATCTTTCAGATTCACGCGCCCCGCTTCGTCTCGGGCAACAAATGGATGGTCTCTTCAAGAAAACCGATCCCGACATGGTCGCCTTCGCGCGCCTGCATCGTATCGCCCAGGGCAACCCGTACGGCTGTCACCAGCGTATCGCCAACCCTGATGCGATATTCGATCAGGGCCCCCAGATATTCCCGCTCTTCCACGATGCCGGCCAGCAGGCTGTGTTGCGGGTCCTGAAGGATTGTTGCTTCCGGTCTGGCAAGGGCCAGCACATTTTTGGGCATGTCGGCTGATGGCAAGGGAGTGCGTATTGTCTTGCCCATCAGTTCAACCACGGCCTTGCCGTCTTCTTCCCCGACAATCGTTGAAGAAAATGCGTTCACCTTGCCGACAAACTGCGCCACAAAAAGAGTGGCCGGACGGGCATAAATCTCTTCGGGCGGGCCGATCTGTTCGATTTTACCACTTTGCATGACGGCAATACGATCCGAAAGGCTCATCGCCTCTTCCTGATCATGGGTCACAAACAGCGCCGTGGTGCCCAGTTGCTTTTGCAGACGCCGCAGTTCCGAGCGTACCTGCACCCGCAATTTTGCGTCAAGATTGGACAATGGCTCATCAAACAGCAGAAGATCGGGATGCATCACAAGTGCCCGGGCAACCGCCACGCGCTGTTGCTGGCCTCCCGAGAGCTGTCCGGGCAGCCGTGCTCCATGCTCGGCAAGGCCCACCGAGGCCAGCGCCGCCTGCACTTCCTGCTGAATCTTCTCACGCGATTCACGCCGCAATTTCAAGGAATAAGCGACATTGTCAAAGACTGTCATATGCGGAAACAGCGCATAGTTTTGGAAAACCAGCCCAATGCGCCGATTGTGTGTTGGCAGCCTTGCTATTGAGCGGGTGTCGAGAAGGATCTCACCGGTTTCAAAATCCTCAAGGCCGGCAAGCGTGCGCAAGACTGTGGTCTTGCCGCAGCCAGAGGGCCCAAGCAGGGTCACGAATTCACCTGGCGCAAGTTCCAGATTGAAATCGGTCACCACGGGTAGACGCCGTCCGCCACCCAGGGGATAGGACTTGTCGAGATTGCGGATCGAGAGAGATTTTGCGGAAGCTGTTTGTACCATCACGTAACTCCGGGATCATTTCATCAACAGATGAAATGATCCAATCTTTTGTTTCAGCAGCATTCATATAAGAACAAGTGATTTCACGGGACTATAAAATACCTTAGAGCATGGTGATTTCTTCTTGGATCTTCATCCTGCTCTAAGTTTTTTTGTGCATGTTCTTATCCAGAAAATCTGTAATTCTTAAAGCGTGTCGCAATCTTTCAGATTTATGCGACCCGCTTTAAGCCTTTGTTTTTACGCATGTCTTTATCCCAAAACTGGTTCCCGGTTCGGGAGGCAGGCTTTAGGAAACATGCTCTAATCAGTCTCGCGCCAGTCGCGGCCAAGCAACCGCGGCACGCCATGGATAATGAGAAGAACCAACACCACGACAATGACGCTGAGCGCTGCTGCTTCTCCCATATCGCCACGGTCCATCTGGGACAGGATCGTCGGCGTCACTAAAGACCAGTGAGGGGAGACGACAAAGATCACCGCACTCAATGTTGTGACACTGCGCGTGAAGGAAAAGATCATCCCGGCAATCAGGGCCGGCCGCACGATTGGTAACAGGATCTTCCACAGGGTCTGGCCATTCGTTGCCCCCATGGTTGTCGAGGCCTCATCAAGCGAGCGGCTGATCTGGTCAAAGGCTGCCACCCCGGTGCGGATACCATAAGGCAGGCTGCGAACGACAAACGCGGCAATGATGATAAAGGCCGTTCCCGTCAGGATAAGCGGCGGTGCGTTGAACGCCAGCCCAAACGCCAGACCGATTACCGTTCCGGGAATGGCCAGCGGCAGATTTGCCACGAAATCCAGAATGGAACGCCCCGGCGCTTTGGTGCGTGCGATAATCCAGGCAATCAGCAAGCCGATGATCACTGATAGAAGCGATGCAATCACGCCCAATAGCAGGGTGTCGGTAAGCGCCCCGCGGGATTTGGTGAAGGCTGCCACAAAATGCTTGACTGTGAAGGTATAATCAACACCAAACAACTGGGTTGTGGCGGCAACCAGAATGATCCCATATTGCAGGCAGATGATGAGCGTTATCACACCGACAAAGACCAGTGCAGCCGCGCGGACGCCCTTGTGACGGGTCACCCGGTGCCGACTTGAACCCTTGGCGCCGACTGACGCAAATGACATGCGCGACGACAACATCTTATGTGCAAAGAACATGATCAGCGCCGGAATCAGCAGCATGACGGCAAGCGCTGCGCCGCCGGAAGTATCATACATGCCGATGATCATCTGATAAATCTGGGAAGACAGGACCGGATAATCGCCACCCAGCAACAGTGGGTTGCCAAGATCGGCCAGTGAATAGCTGAACATCAACAGCATGGAGGCAAGCAGGCCCGGAACCAGCAGCGGCAGGCTGACCGTGCGCAAAACCGTCCATCCATTGGCGCCCATGGTCAAGGCTGCCTCTTCCAGAGAGGCGTCAAGCCCCCTGAACAGATTGAGCATAAGCAGATAGGCGAAAGGAAAATAAGAAACCAGTTGGGCAATCACCAGGCCGGTAAAGCCGTATAGTCCGGCGGTCTGGATGCCAAACAGTTCATAAGTGATAAAGCCGCGCCGCCCATAAAGCATGATCAGGCCAAGTGCCATCAGGATTGGTGGCGAGATTGTCGGCAAAAGCGCAATGAAATGCCAGATCTTCTTTCCGGGGATCTCGACACGCGTCATGGCATAGGCATAGGCGGTTGCAAGTATGGTTCCCAGAACCGCGGCGGTTGCGCCAAGCAGAAGCGTGTTCCAGAATACGGTTCTGTTATAAGAGCTGGACACCAGCTCAATCAAAGGACCGGCAGACACCTGCCCATCCACGACAAATGCCCTGCTCAGCAAATCGAGCATCGGATAGGCGGTGAGGACCAGGACAAAGACGGCAACGCCGGGATAGACCCAATAAAGGGTCCAGTCCCGACGATCCGTTTTTTCCTCTTTACTTACAGAAGGTACGGAATTCATAGAATTAATTTCGGCCAGCCAGTATTTCGTTCTGGAAGCGTTCGACGATTTCCTTGCGTGTGTCGGGGTTTCCGGCCCAGGCAAAGTCAAAGTCGATCAGCTTGGCATTGGCATATGGCTTAACAAGATCATGGATTTTGGCCTGCGTATTGGTGGGAACATCAAAATAGCCCGACTCGGCCAGAATTTCTTGTGATTCAGCCGTTACCGCCCAGTCAAGAAACGCCTTGGCCGCCTCAGGCTCGGGCGCATCCTTGAGCATGACCGCACAGAAAAGATCATAGCCTGTTCCCTCTTCCGGCAAGGACATTTCAAGCGGGAAGCCCTTATGGATGCTGCCTAAAATATCATGCGCAAACAGAATGCCGATGCCAACCTCGCCGCGTCCCACCAGTTGGGTCGGGCCGATTCCGGAGCGGGTATACTGGGCAACATTTTCGTTAAAGCGCTTCAGATATTCCCAGCCATCCTTTTCGCCCATGATTTGCAGGACGGTTGCAATAAACAGATAGCCGGTGCCCGATGTTGCGGGGCTGCCAAGGCAGACCTGACCCTTATATTCGGGCTTGAGAAGATCTTCCCAGCTTTGCGGCGCCTTCAGCCCTGTCTCTTCCAGAAACTGCTTGTTGGAGACGAAGCCGATGAAATCTACATCGATGCCGGTCCAGTAACCTTCCGGATCCACATATTTGGACGGGATATTTTCCACTCCGGCTGGCCGGTAGGCCTCCAGCAGACCCTCGTCCTTGAGCGTCATCATTGAAGGCAGGCCGATACCATAGACGATGCTGGCCTGAGGGCGGGCCTTTTCGGCGCGCACGCGGTTGACCGCTTCACCTGCCGAAAGGCGCAAAAAGGTGGTCGATATGCCTGAGCTCTTGTCAAAATTTTCGATCAGGGCAGCGCAGGTCGGCTCGGGCGGACCCATATAGGCGGTCAGCTTGTTTGCCTGCGCCCTGGCGCCCAGAGCTGGCAGGAGTGACGTGGCAAGCACGCCTGCACCAAAAGTCCGACGCGTAAGTTTCATTGTCATTCCACCATGAACAATTGTTCTCAAAATTAAAAATTGTTCATTTTTTATAATCTGTCAAGCCATCTCCGTCTTCTCCCGTCAGGAGCAGCTGAGAATCTGCAAAAATTGAAGAAAACAGCCAGAATGCAGAAAAATTCAGAAGGTTTTCCACATTAAAGTTGGGGTGTTGAAAATTGCACCAGCAACCTGAGCGCGCTATATGACTTTAAATAATATGGCTTTAAACAGACAATGATGAATTATCTTTTTCGTTTGTTGATACAAAAATGTTCAAATTCATAAACATGTCTTCTGTTTAAAAAAATTGGGAATTCAGGATGCTGAACGCTGGCAAGACAGCCATGAAATCAAATTTCCAGCTGAGCCAGGAGGAAATGAAGATTCGCGCCGCCTGGCTCTATTTCGTAGAGGGGCTGACGCAGGAACAGGTCGCCAAACATCTTGGTATCAGCCGCGTCAAGGCTACCCGGCTGCTGGCGGCCGCGCGTGAGGATGGAACGGTACACACATCCATCAACGCCAAGGCAGAGCCGCTGATCAGGCTGCAACGTGCTTTGGAAAAGCATCTGGGCCTTTATGAAGCGGTTGTCGTTCCGGCAATGAACCAGACCCCTTCCAGCGTGGCCTCGGTCGTTGGACATGCAACGGGCAAATATATTTCACAACATATTGAAAATGGCATGTCGGTGGGGGTTGGATGGGGGGCTACGCTTCAGATCTGCATGCGCTCTTTAGTGTGGCGCGAGGTTGAAAATCTGACCACCGTATCGCTTCTGGGCGGGCTTACACATGCCACATCCCAAAATCCGTCAGCCGTTGCCTGGCGTTTTGTCGAATTTTATCGCACTGAATTTTATCAGATTACCGCACCCGCCTTTGTCGAGAATGTCGAGCTTGCATCTGCCTTATGGGCGCAAAGAGATCTCAAAATGCTGAAAGACAAGGCCGCCAATATTGATCTGGCCCTGATCAGTGTCAGTGACGTCAACAGCAAGGCCTCGATCTTTGAACGACGTCTGCTCAGCCCGGAAGATCAGGTAAGCCTGCACAAGGCCGGCGCTGTTGGCGATGTCTTGTGTCATTTTGTCGACGAGACCGGCAATGTTATCGACCATCCGATAAATGGGCGGGTCATGGCGATCAACCCCAACCAGTTGCGCAAGGTTCCGCGGGTCATTATTTCATCTGGCGGGGTGCGCAAGGCACAGGCCATTCACGCCGGCATTCTGGCTACAAACGCCAAAGTCCTGATTACCGATGAGATGGCAGCAAGGGCCTTGCTGGAAATGAAGCCGCTTGCTGCATGAATTGTGCAGCCGCAGGAAAGTTTTTCAGGCAAAATCAGCAATCATGGTCTGCGGCCTGTCCTGTAGATAAGAGGCCGGTTTGGCATAAAGCGTATTGGGCCGGGAATATCCAGAAGTTTCAGCGCGGTTTTGTAAATATGTGGCCATGGCTTGCCGTGATAATGTCAGAGGCTCTCCTTGCCACAGTGTCGGTATTCAAAACGTTGCAACAGAACCGATGTTCTGGCGACTTGGCGTACACAGGAAATGTGTTTGATTGCCGTAAATTCAGCCTGGAAAGTGTCGTAGCTGTGCAACATTGTATGAATTCATGGCTGTCATGCCTTTTTGGTGCTTGAACCCTGACATTCACGCAGTATGTAAGACACGCATACTGATCTTCAGGGAATTAAAGTTGGCTATCTACAGGGAAAAAGACATTTTTGAGCGGCGCAATGCCGCAAACAATGCAAAAAAGGCTCTTCTGGAGCGTTTCAAACAGCGGCCTGCAGAAGATGATCCGCGCGTTCTGGCCCGCAAGGCCGAGCGTGAGGCTATTCTTGCCGCCCGTGCCGAGCGTGAGGCTGAAAAAGCCCGGATTCGACAGGAAAAGCTGGCTCGTGAAGCGGCTGAACGGGCTGAGGCTGAACGTATCGCTGCTGAAGAGGCTCGTATTCGTGAGGCTGAGGAAGCTGAACGTGCTGCTCTTGAACTGGCGCTTGAAGCTGAACGCAAGGCCAAGCGCGATGCGCGCTATGCAGCACGTAAAGCGCGTAACGGCCGTATGCCTCCGGGTTTTACCGTCCGCTAGAGCATTTTGCAGCCAGATGGAATCATCTGGCGTCGCATAAATGCGGCTAAAACAAGAGATTAGAGCATTTCATTCGTTTCCATGAAAACAAGAAATGCTCTAATTATGATTATCGGAAACGAAAAGACCGGCCCCGCAAGAGGCCGGTCTTTTGTCATTTGTGGATGCTACAATCAGCTTACCAGTTTGAGACCGGCAATACCGGCAATGATAAGGGCGATGCAGCCAAGCCGCGCTGCTGTTGCCGGTTCGCCCAGCAAAATGACGCCAAGCAGGGCCGTGCCTATCGTACCGATACCGGTCCAGACGGCATAGCCGGTACCTACCGGCAGATGCTTGAGCGCAAGGCCAAGCAAAACCACACTGACCAGCATGGACAGCGCAGTCAGGATTGTTGGCGTCACTTTCGTAAAGCCATCCGTATATTTAAGACCGATCGCCCAGCCCACTTCAAACAGACCGGCGATAAATAGCAAAACCCAACTCATGAGACGCTCGCTTATATGGCGGGTCGTCCCAACCAGAAGCAATAATTTCAGTCCTTCAGTGTCACTGAAATTATGGGGCCGTCCCCACAGCAGATGAAATAAGTCTGAACGCGACCCGGATCAAGCATTATTGGCTTCTTCAGGCTCCTCGACAATTCGCAGTCGTAATTGGCCCGTTTTGGACGAGGCCGCGCGCGAAGATGGCGGGTCGTCCCTGTCTGTTGTTTTTTCCGCTGCGCCAGAAAATTCCAGCGCCTCAATTTTCTCCCCGCGCTTCATCACCTTGGTGGTGGAAATGAGAATATCGTCAACATCCTTTGCCGCCTGCCCGAAATGGCTGTGCAGCTTGCGCACCCGCTCATCCAGCCGGTTTACATCCTCCATCAGCCGGACCACCTCACCTTGAATGACGTGGGCCTGCTCGCGCATCCGTGCATCTTTCAAAATGGCCTGCACCACCTGAATGGACAGCATCAAAAGTGAAGGCGACACGATGACGATGCGGGCACGATGCGCTCGCTGCACCAGCGCCTCGAAATTCTCATGAATTTCAGCAAATATCGATTCGGAAGGCACAAACATGAAGGCCGTGTCCTGCGTCTCGCCTTGCAGCAGATATTTATCGGCAATATCGCGAATGTGAATTTCAATATCGCGCCGGAATGCCTGCGCTGCTTTCTTTTGCTCTTCAGCCGTTTCGGCAGCCCGGATGGCGTTCCATGCTTCCAGCGGAAATTTGGCGTCAATGACCAGTGAAGGCGTTGCATTGGGCATTTTGACCAGACAATCCGGCCTGCTGCCATTGGACAGGGTGGCCTGAAACTCATAAGCGCCCATCGGCAGGCCATCGGCGACAATTGCCTCCATGCGCGACTGACCAAAGGCGCCGCGGGTCTGCTTGTCGGAAAGAATGGCCTGAAGCTGCACCACCTGTCCGGCCAGCGCCTGAATGTTGTTTTGTGCGCTGTCGATCGTGGCCAGTCGCTCCTGCAATCTGGCAAGGTTTTCATGCGTGGTGCGCGTCTGCTCGGTAATGCTGTGGCCAAGCCGTCCGCTCATGGCGTCGAGCCGCTGGTTAAGTGATTGGGTCAATTGTGCCTGCCGGGAGTTGAACATTTCGGCAATTGCGCCCATGCGCCCTTGCATCTGGGCCTGACTGTGTAAAATCTCGGCCATGCGTGCTTCTGCATTGCGGGCGTTGTCGGCAGCTTCTGTGGCTGCATGCGCTCGCAATCTTGCTGCCCGCCACAGCGTTGCAATGGTGGCAGCCAGCAGCACACTGAAAGCCAGCGCCAGAAAAGCCAGTATCTGCCCCAGCGTAATTATTGAGGCCCCAAGCTGGGCAATCGGCATGGAAAAAGGGTTTTGCAGCGGGGTCATGGGCACAGCATAACAGATTTGGCTTGCGTAACCAGATCAAAACGTGAACACATATGCAGCTTGCCGGTTGACGCAAAAGCAGCAAGGCCTTACGTGACTGCCATGGCAATCAAACCACTCATCATTCTTCCCGATCCCGTGTTGCGGCAGCTTTCCAGGCCAGTCGAGCGTGTCGATGATGCGTTGCGCAATCTGGCCGATGACATGCTGGAGACGATGTATGATGCGCCCGGCATTGGTCTTGCCGCCATCCAGATCGGTCTGCCGCTGCGTCTTCTGGTGATCGACCTTGCCAGCCGTGAAGACGACGAGCCAAATCCGCAGGTTTTCATCAATCCGGAGATTGTGGAATTTGGTGATGAGCGCTCTGTCTATGAAGAAGGTTGCCTCTCGATTCCGGATTATTTCGCCGAGGTTGAGCGCCCCGCAACCGTGCGGGTAAAATATATCGACCGTGACGGCGAGACACAGGAAATGGCGGCTGAAGGGCTGATGGCTACCTGCCTCCAGCATGAGATTGACCATCTCAATGGCGTCTTGTTCATCGATCATATTTCAAAGTTGAAGCGCGATATTGTCATGCGCAAATTCCGCAAGCTGGCGCGTGAGAAATCAGCCAGCGGACCTGTTGTCTAGCCATGGGTTTGCGCGTCATTTTCATGGGCACGCCGGAATTTTCGGTGCCCACATTACGCGCCATCGCACAGGCTGGTCATGAGCTTGTTGCTGCCTATACCCAGCCACCGCGCGCCGCCGGGCGGCGCGGGCTTGAACTGACCCCTTCACCTGTGCAACGCGAGGCTGAAAGGCTGGGCATTGATGTCTATACCCCCTTATCATTGAAAAATGAGGCCGAACAGGACGTATTTTGCGGCCTCAATGCCGATATTGCCGTGGTCGTGGCCTATGGCCTGCTGCTGCCACGGATTGTTCTGAATGCGCCCCGGTTTGGCTGCCTGAATGGTCATGCTTCATTGCTGCCACGCTGGCGCGGCGCTGCGCCCATTCAACGCGCCATTATGGCAGGTGATGAAAAAACCGGGGTCATGGTCATGCGCATGGAAGAAGGGCTGGATACCGGTCCGGTGGCGCTGACCCGCATAATTTCGATCGGTGCGGATATGACCGCCGGTGAATTGCATGATGAACTGATGCCAGCCTGCGCCAGTTTGATGGTGGAGGCGCTGGCAAGGCTGGAAGCTGGCGATTCACTCACCTTCATTCCACAGTCTGAGACGGGTGTTCTTTACGCCAAAAAGATCGACAAGGCAGAAACCCGTATCGACTGGACCCTGCCTGCCGGGCAGCTGCATGATCATATACGCGGCCTGTCGCCTTTTCCCGGCGCATGGTGTGAATTTGAGGCTGGCGGCAAGCGGGAGCGCCTCAAGCTGCTGCGCTCGACCTTGATGGAAGGTTCAAAAAGCAAATCTTCACATGAACCGGGCATGATGATTGATGATGCACTCACCATTGCCTGTGGTGAAGGATATCTCCGGCTTGAAGAGGTTCAGCGCGCCGGTTCACGCGCAACGCCTGCATCGGAATTTTTGCGTGGTGCGCGGCTGATGGCAGGGGCCAGGCTCTTATGATGTTTATCCGCACCTTCCTGAAATGGCTGGCTGAAGGCTGATGCCGCGCTATCGGCTTGACCTTGAATATGACGGTGCGCCCTATGCAGGCTGGCAGAGGCAGGTTGATTTGCCAACAGTGCAGCAGGCGGTGGAAACCGCCATTTTCCGGTTCAGCGGCGAAACTGTCTCGATCAGGGGCGCTGGCCGCACCGATACCGGCGTTCATGCCCGTGCACAGGTTGCCCATGTCGATCTGGAAAAAGACTGGCCTGACGATACAGTGCGTGATGCACTGAATGCGCATCTTCAGCAGGCACGGGAACATGTGGCGGTTCTGGCTGCAACACAGGTCGATGCCAGTTTTGATGCCCGCTTTTCAGCCCTTGGCCGCCATTATCTCTATCGTATCTATAACCGTCGCAGCCCATTGGCGCTGGATAAGGGAAAATTCTGGTGGGTTCCCAGGCCGCTTGATGAAGAAGCCATGCATGAGGCAGCGCAATTGCTGCTCGGGCGGCATGATTTCACCACTTTTCGATCCACCCAATGTCAGGCCAGCAGCCCGGTGCGAACCCTGGACCGCCTTGATGTGACGCGCCTTGGCGATATTATCGAGATCCGGGCCTCGGCGCGGGCCTTTTTGCACAATCAGGTGCGCTCCATGGTCGGCTCGCTCAAGCGGGTGGGGGATGGTGCGTGGAGCAGTCATGATCTGAAGACAGCCCTTGAAGCTGCCGACCGGGCAGCCTGCGGGCAGGTGGCGCCACCCGAAGGGCTTTATCTGATCGGTGTGGATTATCCGGTTGAAAACAGACCCTGAATACAGACTATTCGTTCTCTGCCCGGCCTGACACGATCTGCCCATTCTCGAAAGTTAGTGTGATCTTGCGGGTTGGCGAAATGTCGTTTTCGGCAAACTCCATGGTCAGCCGGTTTCCGCACAGATCTGCATAGGTCAGTTCAACCTCTTGCCGGTTGAGCCAGGCCCTGGCGTCCACCTCCTGATATTTCTGTTCCAGTTCAAAGCACCAGTTTTCACCCTCTGCTGCTTCCCATTGCCAATTGCCTTCCACCTTTGCCGGAATGATCCATTTATAGATGTTTATGTTTCCGATCTTGCGGCAGTCATCAGGCGCCCAGTCCCCCATATCGAAAGCATGGGAGATAATGCGGGTGCCCGGGCGCAACTCGTTTAAAAGTCTGGGCCGCAATTGCACATTGACCGATTGCAGAAGATAAAGAGTGACAACCGTCGCCTTGCTGAAATCAGCCGTGAAAATATCATCTTCCAGAAAATCAACGAGCAGTTCGACACCGGCCCAGCCTGCAAATTCCATGGCGTCGCCAACCCGGACCGGGTCGATGTCGATGCCGATACCACGCGCATTGCGCTGTTTTGCGGCTGCAATCAGAATGCGGCCATCACCCGAACCAAGATCATAGATCAGATCGCGGGCGGTAATTTCAGCCAGATCCAGCATCACCTCCACCATATCTTCCTCGGTGGGAACGAAGGGGACCGCCAGATATTTGTCTGGATCTGAAGAATAATTGTCGATCTGGGAAAAATAGTCGGGACACATTGAATTGACCACTTTGGAAGGGGGGAGGCTTTGCCTTGATCCTAGAGCATTTCTTGTTTCTTTGGAAACGAACGAATTGCTCTAGCCGGTAGCAAGTACAGCGGATATTCAGGCAGTAATCATTATTTAGCCATGGCTTTATAGATATGGCTCGTAATGGTTGTGGCAGATTGAGATATGTCTTTGCTGCAATTTCTGGAGAAGCCGGGCCGTGAGGGGTTGATGACTATTGCTGCTGACTTTTCCGATAGCGCCAGTATTTTTGACCTGGCGCCGATTTCGTTGTGGCTGGAAGATTACAGCGGCTTGCGCAAGCAGTTTGAGGCATGGCGCGCGCAAGGCATTGTCGATCTTGAAGCCTTTCTTCTGGAAGATAGCAGCCGTCTTTTACTGTGCACCAGTCAGATCCGCCTTTTGAAGGTGAATCAAAAGACGCTTTCACTTTATGAGGCGCGCGATATCGAGCATTTGCGCAATGAACTGCAATCCGTTTTTCGCGACGATATGCTGGAGCCACATATTGGTGAACTGGTGCAGCTTTGGAACGGGTCTGATAATTTCCACAGCGATACGGTCAATTATACACTGACCGGTCGGCGCATCGATATTCAGCTCAAGGGCAGGATATTGCCCGGTCATGAGGAAAGCTGGGACCGGGTCCTGCTTTCCATCGAAGATGTCACCCCGCGTGAAAATGCACGGCGTGAACTGGATCGCCACAAGCTCTATGCCGAAGGTCTGTTTGAACATTCGCCTGTTTCTTTATGGGTTGAAGATTTCAGCCGCATCAAGCAGTTGATGGACACGATACGCCAGCGCGGGATTGTTGATTTTCGCGTCTTCACCGATGTGCACCCGGAATTTGTTTTGCAATGCATGAGTGAAATCCGGGTTCTGGACATCAATGTGGAAACGCTGGAGCTTTTTCTGGCCCCCGACAAGAAAACCCTGTTGCAAAGCCAGCCTGAGATCTTCAAGGGCGAGATGGAGGTTTTTTTCCGCGAGCAGCTTATCGATCTGTGGAATGGCGTTCTTTTCCAGCGCCGTGAAGTGGTGAATTATGCGCTGGATGGCTCCGAGCGCCATGTGCTGATGCAGTTTTCTGTTCTGCCGGGATATGAAGAAGACTGGTCGCTGGTTCAGGTGGCGCTTACCGATATTACGGCCCGCAAGAAGGCGGAGGCCTATCTGGAATATCTGGGCAAGCATGATGTGCTGACCAAGCTCTATAACCGCGCTCATTTTGTCGATGAACTCAACCGCATAGAGCGCACAGCACAAACGCCGGTCTCGATCTTTATCATTGATCTCAACGGTCTCAAGGCCACCAATGACCAATGGGGCCATGCGGCGGGTGACGGCTTGTTGCGGCGGGTCGGGGAGGTGCTCAATGAGGCGGTCAAGAAGCCGGGCCATGCCGCGCGCATCGGCGGTGATGAATTTGCCGTGACTTTACCCTATATGGACCAGCGCGGAGCTGAAACCATGGCGGAGGAAATTTTCCGGCTGGTGGAAATCAACAACCAGTATTATTCAAATATCAAGCTTGATCTTTCAATCGGGGTTGCCACCAGTGCGCCGGGTGAGCCGCTGGAAGCGGTTGTCAAACGGGCCGATATGCTGATGTATGAAGACAAGCGCAAACATTATCTGGCGGCAAGCGAGACGCAGAATTAAAACCTGTCTCTCGAAACTGGTTTCCGGTTCGAGAGACAGGCCTTAATACATATTTTATTGTGCTTTCTCAGCCTCCGGTTCTGCCGGGAGTGTCTGTGGCCGTTCATCGGTGTTTTTAAGCATGCGCATGATGAAGGTGAAGAAAACCGGCACAAAAAACACGGCAAGAACCGTAGCCGAGATCATGCCGCCCAGCACACCGGTACCGATGGCGTTCTGACTGGCGGCGCTGGCCCCTGTGGCAACAGCCAGCGGGGTAACGCCCAGCGTGAAAGCCAGCGAGGTCATGAGAATGGGCCGGAAGCGTAGTCTGGCTGCCTCAATGGCTGCCTCCATATAGCCCATGCCCTCAGCACGAAGATCCTTGGCGAACTCGACGATCAGAATGGCATTCTTGGCCGAAAGGCCGATAATGGTGATCAGGCCGACCTTGAAATACACGTCATTGGGCATGTCGCGCAGCATTACGGCCAGCACCGATCCGATAATGCCGAGCGGCACAACCAGCATGACAGACAGCGGGATCGACCAGCTTTCATAAAGCGCAGCCAGCAGCAGGAAGATGAAGACAATCGTCAGGCCGACAAGGAAAGGCGCTTGTGAGCCGGACTGGATTTCCTGCAAGGACTGTCCCGACCATTCATAACCAAAACCTGGCGGCAACTCGCTGACCAGACGCTGCATTTCGTCAATTGCCGCACCAGATGAATAGCCTGGTGCAGCGTTGCCCGAAATACGCACTGCCGGGTAGCCATTATAGCCCACCACCTGAGCCGGACCCTTGGTCCAGCTTACGGTGGCAAAGGAGCGCAGCGGAACCATGCCGCCCGAAGCATTGGGCACATTCAGGTTCAATATGCCATCGGCGCTCATGCGCTGATCCTGCTGGGCCTGAATGGTCACGCGCTGCATCCGCCCCGCATTGGGATAGTCATTGACATAGGACGAGCCCAGATTGGCCGAGATGGTTGAATTGATCGTTGAAAAAGCAACGCCGAATGTGTTGGCCTTTTCGCGATCAATGTCGATCACCACCTGTGCCGCATCGGGCATGCCTTCAATGCGCAGCCCTGTGAGAATGGGACTGTCGCTTGCTGCGGCCATCAACTGGCCGGTTGCGGCTGCAAGTGCTGCCTGGCCTAGACCTGAACGGTCCTGCAGGCGAAAAGAAAAGCCGCCCGAAGTACCCAGCCCCTGAATCGGCGGCGGTGAAAGGGCAAAAGCCATGGCATCCTTGATCTGGAACAGTGCGCCATTTGCCCGCTGGGCAATGGCGGAAGCTGAATTGCTGGCGTCGCGCTCGCTCCAGTCTTTCAAGGTGATGAAGGCAAGACCGGCATTGTCGCCAAAACCGGAGAAGGAAAAGCCGTTGATCAGAACACGCTCCTGCACCGCTTCCTCGCCCGTAAAAATGGCGTCCACTTCATCGGAAACACTAAGGGCACGGTTGGCGCTGGCCTCGGCGGGAGCCTGCATGTCGACGATCAGAAAGCCCTGATCCTCATTGGGCAGGAAGGAGGATGGCAATTGCAGGAATAGATAGCCAAGCGCGCCAACCAGTACGACATAGATCAGCATGAAACGGCCGGCCCGGCGTACCATGCCACCAACCCAGCCGGTATAGCCATTGGTCAGCGCCTCGAAACGCCGGTTGAACCAGCCAAAGAAACCACGCTTTGGTTCATGCCCCTTCTTCATCGGCTTCAGGAAGGTTGCACACAGGGCCGGGGTCAGCGACAGGGCAAGGAAGCCGGAAAACAGGATCGAAACCACCATGGTCAGGCTGAATTGCTGGTAGATGACACCAACGGCGCCGGGGAAGAAGGCCATGGGAATGAACACCGCCGTCAACACCAGCGTAATGCCGATAATGGCGCTGTAGATCTGGCTCATGGCCTTGCGTGTCGCCTCCTTGGGCGGCAAGCCTTCCTCGGCCATGATGCGCTCAACATTTTCCACCACGACGATGGCGTCATCGACAAGAATGCCGATGGCCAGCACCATGGCGAACATGGTCAGCACATTGATGGAAAAACCGGCCACATACATGACCCCCAGCGTTCCCAGCAAAGCGACAGGCACCACCAATGTGGGAATGATGGTGTAACGGAAATTCTGCAAGAACAGATACATCACCAGAAAGACAAGAAATACCGCTTCGGCCAGAGTTACGAGCACTTTCTGGATCGACACGGCCACAAAAGGCGAGGTGTCGTAAGGCACCAGATATTCCAGCCCTTCAGGGAAATAATTCTCCAGTTCCGCCATCTTGGCGCGCACGGCGGCGGCTGTTTCCATGGCGTTGCCGGTGGGGGAAAGCTGTACGGCGAGTGCCGCTGCCGGGCGGCCATTGATCTGGGTCGAGAAATTATAAGTCTCTGCACCGACTTCGATCTGGGCAACATCGCGCAGGCGCACTGACGATCCATCCGGATTGGCGCGCAAGACGATGGCGCCAAATTCCTCAGGCGTCGTCAACTGACCCTTGACCAGAACCGTTGCGGCAATCTGCTGATTGATCGGATTGGGCCGTGCGCCGATACGACCGGCGGCAACCTGCGCATTCTGCTGGGTGATGGCCGTGGAAATATCAGCAGATGACAGGTTGAGACCGACCATCTTGTCTGGATCAATCCAGATGCGCATGGCCCGCTGACTGGCAAAAACCTGTGCCCGGCCAACACCCTCCAGACGCTGGATTTCACCAAGCACGTTGCGGCTGAGATAGTCGCCCAGCCCCACCACATCGGTTGAGCCATCCTTTGACAGCAGCGCCACCATCATCAGAAAGCCCGAACCCGCCTCCTGCACGTGAACGCCTTGCTGAACGACGATGCGCGGCAGCCGAGATTCCACGCGGCGCACCGCATTTTGCACATCAATCGAGGCCTGCCCCGTATCGGTGCCCGGTTCAAATGTGATGGTGATCTGCACCATGCCGGAAGCGTCGGACGTCGATTCAAAATAAATCGCGCCGTCGATGCTGTTTAATTCCTGCTCGATTGGCGAGGTGACACTTTGATAAATGTCTTCAGGCGCAGCCCCCGGATAGGTTGCATAAAGCGAGATCTGTGGTGGCGCCACATTCGGATATTGCGAAACCGGCAGCAGCGGAATGGCCAGCACCCCGGCAATCATGATGAAGATAGCCACAACCCATGCAAAAATGGGGCGGCTGATAAAGAATTGTGCCATGGTTTCAGATCCTATTCGTCCGGCGTTTCGGCGCTGGTGGCGCCGGTTTGTGGCTGGAACGGTTCTGGCTGGACGGTTGCACCGGGTGCTGTTTTCTGGAAGCCTTCAGCAACGACGCGATCACCAGCGGCAAGGCCCGAATGGATGACATAATGTTCGCCTACCGGGCGTCCGACAGTGACCTGACGCTGTTCGACGATGTTTTCCGCGTTGACGACAAGCACGCTGGACTGGCCGCCTGCGTCACGCTGAACGGCCTGTTGGGGAACAGAAATGGCGGCAGTTTCAATACCCTGTTCGATCTGGACGCGCACATACATGCCCGGCAAAAGATCATCGGATGGATTGGGGAACTCACCGCGCAAGGTCACCTGTCCGGTGGTTGCATCAACTGCGGCTTCAGAAAACAGCAAGCGTCCGGAGTGGCTGTAGCGGGAGCCGTCATCAAACAGAAGCTGGACTTGCGCCTCATTTTCACCGGTCATCAGCGCGCCTTCTTCAAGCGCCTTGCGCAACCGGATCAGATCGGCCGCCGGTTGAGTGAAGTCGGCATAGATCGGGTCAAGTTGCTGGATCGTGGCCAGATTTTCAAGGCTGTTGGAACTGACCAGCGCCCCTTCCGTGATGAGTGCACGACCGATGCGGCCACTGATGGGGGCGGTCACATCAGAATATTGCAGATTGAGTTCAGCTTCCTTCAACCCGGCTTCGGCAGCAGCCACATCGGCGTCAGCCTGCGCCAGCAGGGCAATGGCATTATCGAGATTTTGGGCGCTTGATACGTTTTGCTGGCGCAAGCGCTCCTGACGCTCGGTGGTCTGGCGGGCCTGTAGCTGCACGGCCTGTGCACGTGCCAGAGTGGCCTTGGCGCTGTCGACCCTGACCTGAAAGGGTGCAGGATCAATCTTGTAGAGCACATCACCTTGCTCAACCTGTGAGCCTTGTTCAAACACACGTTCAATGACAATGCCCGAGACACGCGGGCGCACTTCCGCCAGACGGGTGGGGGCAATGCGCCCCGGCAATTCATTGACGATTGGGATCGGCTGGGGCTGAACCTCAATGACAGCGATTCGCGCCGGTGGCATGGCAGGTGCGCCAGCGGCTGAATCTTGCGACTGATCATTACAGCCGGCAAGTAAGGCTGCGCTCAGCACGAATACGGATGCGGGGCGAAAGAAACCATTTATATTCATCAGGAAATTCCGGGCCTTTTGAGTCAGGCGTCTTTGGGGGGATCTGATTTTCAGGTGAAGGCTAAAAAATATGTCAGGCAGGCCTGGCCTGCCGGGCGTGTGGCGATGATTGTTGAGCAGAAGAAGCGCAAGGCTTGTTTTTGCTGTCGAGGAAGGCTTCGACCAGATTGGCCATTCTGTCGCGCTCATCGGGTCGCCAGGAAATAATCCCCAGGACTTCAAGCAGGCTCATGCCTTCCAGCATCAGGAAGGCC
Source organism: Aquamicrobium segne (assembly GCF_042656785.1). NCBI lineage: Bacteria > Pseudomonadati > Pseudomonadota > Alphaproteobacteria > Hyphomicrobiales > Phyllobacteriaceae > Aquamicrobium > Aquamicrobium segne. The sequence continues at coordinate 23,315 of NZ_JBHSLL010000054.1, read as the reverse complement.
ATCAAGGTGATGTCCTTATTTTCAGATTTGGCGAGAATGCGATCAAATTGCTCGCGAAAGCCACTTTGAAGGGTTTTGTGCAGCGTAGCATCCTGTGCCATTGCCAGGCAGAGCTGAAATGCAACAGCGCTTTTATCGCTGTCGGAAAATTTGCGAAACATGGTCAGGCGTGCGCGCAATCTGGCGTCGGGCTTTTTCGTGTCGGCGCCGACGGTTTCGTTGATTTCCTCTTCCCAGTTGCGCATCCAGCGATCAACGACGGCCTGAATCAGCGCCTGCTTGGTTTTGTAATCGTAAATGACGCTGGCTTTGCTGATGCCAGCCTCGTGGGCGACGGCGTCAAGCGTCAGATGGGCTGCGCCATCACGCAGCACAACCGCTTCGGCTGCGTTGAGAATCGTGCCCTGATCAATGGTCCGGGGACGTGCCATACTGCCCTCTTTAGTTTATAACCGTACGGTTGTTAATGAACCTCTCCAGACCTGTCAACCGGATTTCAACACTGCCAGCACCGCGTTTTGGCAAGGTTCTTGATCGACTTGTTTCAATTCACCATATTGCGCCTGTGCCTCCTATGATTTAAACGAGGCCCCAATAGTGATGCCGCCTGCTCTGGGCTTTTTCGCATCCTGTTTCATATCGGCCTTCGCTGCCCGAGTTTGGAAAGTCGATTTTCTGTATTGGAGACAAGAATGGCCACCGTAGCTTCACATGTATTGCCCAAAGCAGTGCTGGCCAGCACTGAAAATGGAGTTTCGGTGATCCGTGCCTATAGAGAATATCTGGGCTATTCGATTGAAGATGCTGCAATTACCAGCGGCTTGACGGCCAGGGAAATCGAACAGATGGAAGCCGGGTTGCGCTTTGACAAGGGCTATCGTGAGCGGTTGGCCCGCGCCTTCGGTCTTTCCGATAATGCATTTGACGAAGCCTCCGGCATTTCTGATGCCGCGGCCTGAATCTGGAATGGTTGGGGAATAATTGCGTCAATCAGCCCTTGCGATGCGATGGCAGATTCAACCATAATAGGTGAAATCAGCTACTATCGTTTCCATTCAATTCAAAGGAACTGTGCATGTGGGGCGGCACGTCGCTCATCTGGATGATTGTGCTACCCTTTGTGGCGAGCATTGTTGCCGTTTTGATGCCTGCCAATGCGCGCAACGCCGAAGCCTGGCTTTCGGGCGGCGTCATGCTGGTCATCCTCATTCTGGTGATGTTGGCCTATCCGGGAATTTCCGACAGCGGGGCGGTTCGCCATGTGGTGGACTGGGTGCCCGAGCTTGGGCTGCAACTGGTTTTCCGTATTGACGGTTTTGCCTGGATGTTTGCGCTGCTGATCTCCGGCATTGGTTTGCTGGTGGTGATCTACACGCGTTATTACATGTCACCGGAAGACCCCGTTCCGCGGTTTTATATGTTCTTCCTTGCCTTTGCCGGTTCAATGCTGGGCGTCGTGCTTTCCGGCAATCTCATTCAATTGGTGATTTTCTGGGAACTGACCAGTATTTTTTCGTTCCTGCTGATTGGCTACTGGCATCACAATGCGGCTGCCCGTGATGGCGCGCGCATGTCTTTGACGGTGACCGGCATTGGCGGCATGGCGTTGCTGGGTGGCGTTTTGCTGATCGGTCATGTTGTGGGCAGCTATGATCTGGATGATGTGCTGACCTCTGGCAATTTGCTGCGTGAGCATGATCTTTACCGGCCGATCCTGATTCTTGTGCTGCTGGGTGCCTTCACCAAGAGCGCACAGTTTCCGTTCCAGTTCTGGTTGCCCAACGCCATGGCCGCCCCCACGCCTGTTTCGGCCTTTCTGCATTCGGCAACCATGGTCAAGGTCGGTGTTTTCCTGATGGCGCGCTTGTGGCCGGTTCTGGCGGGGACCCATGACTGGTTCGTCATTGTCGGCTTTGCCGGTATGATTACGCTGGTTCTGGGGGCTTTTTTCTCCATCTTCCAGCAGGACATCAAAGGCTTGCTGGCCTATTCGACGATCAGCCATCTGGGCCTTATCACCATGCTGCTGAGCCTTGGCAGCCCGCTCGGCGCAGTGGCGGCCATTTTCCACATGATGAACCATGCCACTTTCAAGGCATCACTGTTCATGGCAGCCGGTATTATCGACCATGAGACAGGAACGCGTGATATGCGGCGACTGGGCGGCTTGCTTAGCGCCATGCCCATGACCGCCACTCTTGCCATGGTCGCCAGCGCGGCCATGGCAGGGGTGCCGTTGCTCAACGGCTTCTTGTCCAAGGAAATGTTTTTTGCCGAGGCGCTGGAACATCATGCCGATTCCTGGGTGGACACGATCGCACCCTATGCAGCCGTCGTGGCCAGCGCTTTTGCGGTTACCTATTCGATCCGTTTCATCCATAGCGTGTTTTTTGGCGTTGCCCCCGAACCCTTGCCACGAAAGCCGCATGAACCGCCATTTTTCATGCGGTTGCCGGTGCTTTTGCTGGTGCTGATCTGTCTTGTTGTCGGTATCATTCCGGGGGTGACGGTTGGCCCTTATCTGCACACGGCTGTTGTTTCCGTACTGGGGGCGCAGACGCCGCATTACAGCCTTGCCATCTGGCATGGTTTTACCATGCCGTTGCTGATGAGCACTCTGGCTCTGGTGGCAGGCACGCTGCTTTATCTGGCTATCCGCACCTATCTGGCAACCAGCGAGGAGGGGCCGCCTTATTTCCGGCGCCTGAACGGGCAGCGTATCTTTGAACAGGTGATGGTTACCGTCTCATGGCGCTGGGCTCGCTTTCTGGAAAGCCAGCTTGGAACGCGCCGGTTGCAGCCACAGCTTCTTCTGCTGGTGGTCATTGCCTTGATTGCAGCGGTTCTGACATTGTGGCGCAGCCCGGTCCTGCCGCCTGTCCGGCTTGCAGGCAGCAATGATCTGGTCTTTTCCCTGCTCTGGCTGCTGGGCATGGCCTGCGCCATTGGTGCGGCCTATCAAGCCAAATATCACCGCTTTGTCGCCCTTATCCTGATGAGCGGGGCAGGGCTTGTGACCTGTGTCACCTTTGTATGGCTATCGGCGCCTGATCTTGCTCTGACCCAGCTTCTGGTCGAGGTTGTGACCACAGTGCTGATCTTGCTGGGTTTGCGCTGGCTGCCGCAGCACAAGCGCGATGCCGAGACGCCGATGCAGGCGCTGGTTGCGCAATTGCGGCGCTATCGGGATTTTGCGCTGGCAATCGCCTGTGGCGGTGGCATGGCTTTGATCGCCTATGCGGTGATGGTCCGGCCAGCGCCACCCACCATTGCCGACTATTTTGTCGAAAATGCTTATTTGCTGGGCGGGGGCACCAATGTCGTCAATGTGATCCTCGTTGATTTCCGTGGCTTTGACACTTTTGGCGAGATCACCGTTCTGGGCATTGTGGCTATCACCGTCTTTGTATTGCTGCGCCGTTTTCGCCCCGCCCCTGAAAGTGTCGGCTCCACGCAGCAGCAGCGTCACCAGTCGGTCAGCGATCCGGCGGATATGCCCGATAGTGGAACCATTATCGGTGATTATCTATATGTTCCCTCGGTCATCATGCAGTGGATGTTTCCTGTCATCATCATGCTTGCCGCCTATTTGTTCCTGCGCGGCCATGATCTGCCGGGCGGCGGCTTTGTCGCTGGCATTGCGCTGGCCTCGGCCTTTATTTTGCAATATCTGGCGGCGGGAACACGCTGGGTGGAAGAGCGGCTGCGGGTGCTTCCCGTCAGATGGATCGGTCTGGGCCTGTTGATTGCGGCTGCAACCGGCATTGGCGCATGGGTTCTGGACTATCCCTTCCTGACCTCACATGCCCGTTATATCGATCTGCCGCTTATCGGTAAAATTCCGGCTGCTACGGCGCTGTTCTTTGACTTTGGCGTCTTTGCGCTGGTCGTGGGGGCAACAGTGCTGATGCTGATTGCTCTGGCGCACCAGTCCATTCGCAAGCTGCGCGTCGCCAAAACTGCCGCACTTGCTGATCGGGAGGCTTCATGAACGAACTGACCTTATCGCTCGGTATTGGTGTTTTCATCGGCTCCGGCGTCTGGCTTTTGCTGCGCCCGCGCACCTATCAGGTCATTATCGGCCTTTCGCTGATTGCTTATGGCGTCAATCTGTTCATTTTTTCCATGGGCCGTCTGCGCAGTGGTGTGCCACCCGTGCTGGACGGATCAACCATGGTTGATCCGTCCAGCTATACCGATCCTGTTCCTCAGGCGCTGGTGCTGACAGCTATTGTCATTGGTTTTGCCACCACGGCCCTGTTTCTGGTGGTGCTTTTGGTGGCGCGTGGCCTGACCGGCTCTGACCATGTCGATGGCAGGGAGCCGTAATGCAACTTGCCAGCCATCTCGATATTGCCCCCATTATTCTGCCGCTGATTACCGGCGCTTTTCTGCTGCTGTTTGATGAGCGTCGCCACAGTTTCAAAGCGCTGATCAATGTTTCCTCCACCCTTTGTCTGCTCATTATCGCCTGGCTTCTGGTGATGCAGGCCGATGTGGAAGGCTCGGTGGCAAGTGTTTATCTGCTTGGCAACTGGGCAGCCCCTTATGGCATCGTGCTGGTGGTGGATCGCCTGTCGGCGTTGATGGTGCTGTTGTCTTGCCTGCTGGCGATTGCGGCATTGGTGTTTTCACTGGCGCGCTGGCACAAGGGCGGCCAGCATTTCCATTCGCTGTTTCAGTTCCTGCTGATGGGGCTGAACGGGGCATTTCTGACCGGCGATCTGTTTAATCTGTTTGTTTTCTTCGAGGTGCTGCTTGCTGCCTCTTATGGGCTGATGCTGCATGGCTCGGGCGTTGCCCGGGTTCGCTTTGGAATGCATTATATCGTTGTCAATCTTGGCGCTTCGATGCTGTTTCTGATCGGTGTCAGCCTCATTTATGGCGTCACCGGCACACTCAACATGGCAGATCTTGCCGTGCGCATTCCGGCGGTGGCAGCCCAGGACAGGGCGCTTTTGGAAGCTGGAACAGCCATTCTCGGCATTGCCTTTTTGACCAAGGCGGGCATGTGGCCCTTATGTTTCTGGTTGCCGGGCGCCTATTCGGCGGCAGCCACGCCGGTGGCGGCCTTGTTTTCGATCATGACCAAGGTGGGGGTTTATGCGGTGCTGCGCCTGTCGCCACTGCTTTTGGGCACACAAGCCGGTGATTCCGCCAGTTTTGGTGATGTCGGTCTGTTAATCGCAGGTCTGGTGACCATGGGCTTTGGCACAATCGGGGTGTTGGCCTCTCAAGCCATGGCGCGGCTCGTTTCCTACAGTGTTCTGGTTTCGTCAGGTACGCTTCTGGCGGCAGTTGGCATGGCTGATGCAGGCGTTACGGCAGGCGCGCTTTATTATCTCGTCACCTCAACACTGACGATTGCCGCCTTGTTTTTACTGGTTGAGCTGATCGAGCGTTCGCAAGACCCGGCCGCCAATATTCTGGCCGTGACCATGGAAGCCTATGGCGACGACCCCGAAGAAGAAGAGATTGTGGAAGAGGTCGGCGTCACATTGCCTGCCACTTTGGCCATTCTTGGCCTGTGTTTTGCGCTGTGTGGGGTGTTGCTGGCCGGCATGCCGCCACTGTCGGGTTTCCTTGGCAAGTTTGCGCTGCTGGCGGCAGCTCTTTCAACCGGTGATGACAACGCCATTTCGGGCATGGCCTGGGCCTTCTTTGCCGTGCTGATCATTTCTGGCCTGTTTGCCATGGTCGCCATGCTGCGTGTTGGCATCCGCACCTTTTGGGCGCAGCCGACAGAAGCAGCGGTGCCGCGTGTTCTGCTGGTTGAATTTGCACCCATTGCGCTGCTTCTGGCACTCTGCGTTGCCATGACAATCAAGGCTGGCCCGGTCATGGCTTATGTGGATGCGACATCGCAATCGCTGCATACGCCAGACGCCTATATTGAAGGTGTATTGTCCGCCCGCCAACAGCCGTCACCGCAAATGGAGGCGCACCCATGAGGCGTGTGCTTCCCTATCCGCTGATGACGGCTGCCTTGCTGCTCATGTGGTTGCTGCTGAACGGGTTTAGTCCCGGTCATTTGCTGCTGGGAGCCATTCTTGCTCTGGTTACTTCACAGATGGTGTCGGCCTTGCAGCCGGCAAAGCCGCGCATCCGCCGCTGGAGCCAAATTCCGCTTCTGATCGGGCGTGTTTTCATTGATATATTCCATTCCAATGTCGCTGTTGCCGGTCTTGTTCTGGGGCACCGTCGCAATGAGGCAAAAGCTGCTTTCGTGGCGATCCCGTTGCAACTGCGTGACAAGACCGGGCTGGCTGTGCTTGCCTGCATCATTACCGCAACGCCGGGGACTGCCTGGATAGAATACCGCTCGGGCGAAGATCTGCTGATGATCCATGTTCTGGATGTGGACGCAGAAGAAAGCTATGCCGCTGTCATCAAGCATTATGAAAGCTTTTTGCTGGAGATTTTTGAATGAGTGCCGCCATTCTGCTCTGGTCCGTGTTTGCTGCACAATTGATGCTGGTTCTGGCAGCCTTGTGTTACGGGATACGCATTTTTTACGGACCGCGCGCGCAGGATCGGGTGATGGCGCTTGATGCGCTTTATGTCTGCGTCATGCTGCTGTTGCTGACCTTCGGGTTGCGCACCGGCAGCACGCTGTATTTTGAAGCAGCCCTTGTCATCGCCATGCTTGGCTTTATATCCACCGCAGCCTTGGCCAAATTCCTGATGCGCGGCGAGGTGATCGAATGACACATTTTGCCGACCTGCCGCTTGTTGTCGCCATATTGGTCGCTGTGTTGGTGCTGATCGGGGGAGTGTTGACGCTGTTGGGGGCGATCGGAACCTTGAAGGCCGACACTTTCTACAAGCGGCTGCATATGCCCACTTTGGGCACCACCTGGGGTGCCGGCGCAATCTTGATCGGCTCCATGCTGGCGTTTTCACTGGCTGGCGGGCGCCTGGTGATCCATGAGTTGCTGATTACCATTCTGGTCACTGTCACCACACCGGTCACGGTGATGCTGCTGGCGCGCGCAACCCTTTATCGCGACCGCATCGAAAAGACCCCCCAGGTTCCTTCTTTTTCAGCCGTGACGGAATCTGTATCGCAGAAAATGGTGAACCCGGTACAGGACAGTGAAACGGACTAATCGCTTGTTTTAGCGCTCAATGCGTGTCGATAAAATGATGGATGACAATGTGCGCTCAACGCCTTCCATCGCGCCAATCTCGTCCAAAAGCCTGTCCAGATCACTGATGGAAGGCGATTCCACTTCCACAATCATGTCAAAACTGCCGCTTACCGAATGCAATGTGCGCACCGCCATTTGCGCTCTGAGATCACGCACCACCTTGTTTGACTGTTTGGGTGTCACAGTCAGCAGCACCTGAGCACGCACCAGCCCTTTTTCATAATCAGGCGCCAGCCGCACTCCATAGCCGGCAATGATGCCGCGCGCTTCCAGCCTTTCAAGCCGACTTTGCACGGTGCTGCGCGACACCCCGAGTTGCCGCGCCAGTTCGGCCGTGGAGGCGCGGGCGTTTTCACGCAGCAAGGCAATAAGCTGATGGTCGGCATTTTTAATCATATCAATGAACTTATAGGTCAAAACGCTAAAATCATAGCAGCATTTCGCCCAAACGCACCTTTCTTTTGATGAGGGAATGGCGATTCTCTTGACAAAACCATTCATCAGAAGGGGCAGACATGAAAGACATCAGCGTTGTGGGCGCAGGCAATATCGGCTCCACCATTGCAGCCATGCTGGCGCAGACCGGCGATTACCGCGTCACGGTCATTGATCGTTCTGACGCACAGCTTGCCGGGCTGGATCGCACAAAGGGGATTTCGGGCCTGGCGCTCGACATTACGGCTCCGGGAGAACTGGAAGCAGCTCTGGCGGGTAAATTTGCGGTGCTGAGTGCTGCCCCTTTCAGCCTGACCACGCGCATTGCCGAGGCTGCCGCCAGCGCTGATGTGCATTATATGGACCTGACTGAAGATGTTGCCTCCACGCGCCGCGTCAAGGAACTGGCAAAGACGGCAAAGTCTGCCTTCATTCCTCAATGCGGACTGGCGCCGGGCTTTATTTCCATTGTCGCTGCCGATCTGGCCAGCCGCTTTGACAGGCTGGACACTGTGCGCATGCGGGTTGGTGCGCTGCCTCAATATCCGTCCAATGCGCTCAATTACAATCTGACCTGGAGCACGGATGGCGTCATCAATGAATATTGCGAGCCTTGCGAAGCCATTGTTGAAGGTCAACTGGTTGAAGTGCCGCCGCTGGAAGAGCGTGAGGAATTTTCGCTGGATGGCGCAACCTATGAAGCCTTCAATACATCTGGCGGGCTTGGCACATTGGCCGAGACCCTGAACGGCAAGGTGCGCACGCTCAACTACCGCACCATTCGCTATCCCGGCCATGCCGCCTTCATGAAGGCGCTGCTGAATGATCTGGGTCTGCGCCATCGCCGCGATGTGCTGAAGGATATTTTTGAAAAGGCCCTGCCTGCCACCATGCAGGATGTGGTGATCGTCTTTGTCACTGTGACAGGCTACAAGAATGGGCGCCACATGCAGGAAACCTATGCCAACAAGGTCTATAGCCGCAGCTTCAATGGCAGGCAGTTGAGCGCCATTCAGGTTACCACCGCTTCCGGCATCTGCACCGTGCTTGACATGCTGGCTGCCGGTGATCTGCCTCAGCAGGGCTTTGTGCGTCAGGAAGATATTTCACTCGACACATTTCTGGCCAATCGTTTCGGCAAGACCTATGCGCAGGCCGGAACTGGCCAGGGCAGCCTGGATCTCTAGCGGAAGGGTTTATGCTGCGTTGCACAAGCTGCAACGCAGCCATGCAAAATTGAACCTTTTATCGCAAGGTGCATAAGGCTATTTATCAATCATCGAATTCCGCGGGGTTATCCTCCTCCCAGACCTCGTGGAAACAGGCCAGCCATTATCCTCCTCCCGATAGCTGGCCTTCCCATACGACACCCGCCGGACCTCCTCCCCCGGCGGGTGTTGTCTTTTCAACCACATTTGTACGACGCCAGATCGTGCCATCTGATTGCAAAGTGCTTTAGAATAAGGCGCGTTCACGCTCAACCGCTGCGGTGATGAAACGCGCCACGGCTTGCACACGGCGCAGGGGGCGCATGGTTTCGTGATAGACAAGCCAGTAAGAGCGGCGGATGGGGGCTGCCGCCTCAACCGGGATCAGGTCGGGCATGGAGCGGGCAATGAAGGTGTGCAAGATGCCAATGCCTGCGCCCGCCTGCACGGCCTGGGCCAGACCAAGAGCTGAGGAAATGGCGAAGGCTGAATGCCAATGCGGGCTGAACTCTGCCTCATAATCGAGTGAGGGGCTGACGATCAGGTCCGGCACATAGCCAACCAGCGCATGTTGTGACAGTTCGGCAGCATTTTTGGGCAAGCCATGGCGGGCGGCATAATCGCGTGAAGCAAACAGGCCCAGCGTATAATCGACCAGCTTGCCCGCTACCAGTCGCCCTTCCTGCGGGCGTTCTACCGTGATGGCAATATCGGCCTCGCGCCGTGACAGGGAAAAAAAGCGCGGCACCGGCACAAGCTGAACGGTCAGATCGCGGTGCTGGCGTGTCAGGTCACCCAGATGGCGGGCAAGAAAGGCAACGCCAAATCCATCGGGCGCACCAATGCGCACCGAGCCGGAAATCTCCTCATCTGCTTCGGCAACGGCCGAACGAGCCGCAATCATGCCGGCCTCCATACGCTCGGCGATTTCCAGAAAACGCTTCCCCGCCAAGGTCAGTTCGCTGCCCGTGGTCAGACGGCGAAACAGCTTGGCCCGCAACGCATTTTCCAGAGCATCAAGACGGCGCGCAACCGTGGCGTGATTCAGCTCAAGCCGTCGTGCAGCCCCCAGAATCTGCCCGGCACGGGCGACTGCCAGAAAAATGCGAACATCGTCCCAGTTCATATTTTTTCATCTCCGCAATCAGTAAGTAATATGCATTAAATAAAGCTCTTTTCCCATTGCTATATAAAATTTGCACAATGGTTGCGTTCAGGCTCGCATTGCCAACTGCATCCAAAGGGACAACACTCCATGCCAACGAGAAATCCGGCATTCGCTTAGGGAGTATGGCATGATTGAGTATGGTCATTTTATCGATGGCAAGCATGTGAAGGGCACGTCTGGCCGCACGGCAGATGTGTTTCAGCCGCTTGATGGTACGGTGCGCGCCAAGGTGGCGCTGGCCTCCAGGGCAGAGCTGGATGCTGCAGTTGCCTCGGCAAAGGCGGCACAGCCCGGTTGGGCCGCCACCAATCCGCAGCGCCGCGCCCGCGTGTTCATGAAGTTTCTTGAACTGGTGGCGCGTGACAATGACGAGCTGGCTGAACTTCTGGCGCGCGAGCATGGCAAGACCATTCCTGACGCCAAGGGCGATATTCAGCGTGGTGTCGAGGTGGTCGAGTTCATGCTGGGTGTGCCGCATCTGATGAAGGGTGAATTTACCGAAGGCGCCGGTCCCGGCATTGACCTTTATTCAATCCGCCAGCCGCTCGGCGTGGTTGCCGGTATCACACCGTTCAATTTTCCGGCCATGATTCCGATGTGGAAATTTGCGCCCGCCATTGCCTGCGGCAATGCATTCATTCTCAAGCCCTCGGAGCGTGACCCGGGCGTACCGATGCGTCTGGCTGAACTGATGCTGGAAGCGGGCCTGCCTGCCGGTGTGCTCAATGTGGTCAATGGCGACAAGGAATCGGTTGACGCCATTCTTGAGCATGAGGACATTCCGGCCATCGGCTTTGTCGGCTCGTCTGCTATTGCGCAATATATTTATGCGCAAGGTTGCGCCAGGGGCAAGCGGGTGCAATGTTTTGGCGGCGCCAAGAACCATATGATCATCATGCCCGATGCAGATATGGAGCAGACCGTCGATGCGCTGGTCGGGGCTGGCTATGGTGCGGCAGGCGAACGCTGCATGGCCGTATCGGTCGCCGTGCCGGTCGGCAAGGCAACCGCAGACCGCTTGATGGAAAAGCTCATCCCGCGCGTTGAAAGCCTTAAAATTGGCCCGTCAACCGATCCGAGCGCCGATTTTGGTCCGCTGGTGACCAGACAGGCGCTGGAGCGTGTGCGCAGCTATGTCGATCTTGGTGTGGAAGAAGGCGCAAAGCTGGCCGTTGACGGGCGCGGCTTCAAGATGCAGGGCTATGAGGATGGGTTTTACCTTGGCGGCTGCCTGTTTGACGATGTGACGCCTGACATGCGCATCTACAAGGAAGAAATTTTTGGGCCGGTGCTTTCGGTGGTTCGCGCCCATGACTTTGAAGAGGCGGTGCGTCTGCCTTCCGAGCATGAATATGGCAATGGTGTTGCTATTTTCACTCGCGATGGTGATGCCGCCCGTGAATTTGCCAGCCGCGTCAATGTCGGCATGGTTGGTGTCAATGTGCCGATCCCGGTTCCGGTCTCCTATTACACTTTTGGTGGCTGGAAAAAATCCGGTTTTGGCGATCTGAACCAGTATGGACCTGACGCCGTGCGATTCTATACCAAGACCAAGACTGTCACCACGCGCTGGCCGTCAGGGGTCAAGGAAGGTGCAGAATTTGCCATGCCAACGATGAAGTAACATTTTTGTGCCCAATCAAAAAAAGGCTGTCTGGATAACAGGCAGCCTTTTTTGTGTCTGGTCTTGATTTTTGCCGGGAGTTATGAATTTCTCAAATGATCAATAATCTTCGGTAAATGGCATGAAAGGCGCAAATTCTTGTCTTTTCATCTGGCTCATATGCGTAAATGTCTATGACATTGTGCAGGCCAGATGATAGGTTTCGCGCTGATTCACGGACAGAATGCAGCTTGACTGACGACGGGAAATATCAACTTGGAGTCGTGAGAAAGAATAAAAATAGAGTTGCAATCCGAAATTGAAACCGTACCACTAGGGGAACTACAAAAGGGAATGCGTCGGCGGAGGCGACATTCCAGGGGAGCGGCTTAAACATGCAGTATTTTATCCAGCAGCTTATTAACGGGCTGACGCTGGGATCGATCTATGGCCTGATTGCGATCGGCTATACGATGGTCTACGGCATTATCGGCATGATCAATTTTGCACATGGCGACATTTTCATGGTTGGCGCCTTTGTTGCGCTGATCGTGTTTCTGCTGCTTGGCGTGATGTTTTATTCCGTGCCGGTTGTGGCTGCACTTTTAATCATGATGATCGTGTCCATGCTGCTGGTCAGCCTGTATAACTGGGTGATTGAAAAGCTGGCCTACCGCCCCTTGCGCGGCTCATTCCGGCTGGCGCCGCTGATTACCGCGATCGGCATGTCGATTGTCTTGTCCAATTTCGTGCAGGTCACGCAAGGCCCGCGCAACAAGCCGATCCCGCCCATGGTCAGCAAGGTTTACGATGTCTATGGCGTCTCGGTCTCGCTTAAGCAGATCATCATTGTGGTGGTGACGGCGCTTTTGCTGGGCATCTTCTGGTATGTGGTCAACAAAACCTCGCTGGGGCGTGCGCAACGCGCCTGTGAGCAGGATCGCACGATGGCTGCGCTGCTTGGCATCAATGTTGATCGCACTATCTCCATCACCTTCATCATCGGCGCCTCGCTTGCCGCAGTGGCTGGCACCTTGTTCCTCATGTATTACGGCGTGGTGGTGTTTTCCGATGGTTTTGTGCCTGGTGTGAAGGCTTTCACCGCTGCGGTATTGGGAGGGATCGGGTCCATACCCGGGGCTGTGCTGGGTGGCCTTGCCATCGGCTTTATCGAAAGCATCTGGTCGGCCTATTTCTCCATCGACTATAAGGATGTGGCCGCTTTCTCTATTCTGGCTATCGTTCTTATCTTCATGCCCTCCGGCATTCTTGGCCGGCCAGAAGTCGAAAAGGTCTGACAATGGCTATGGCTGAAACCAGAAAAACTGCCGGTGGTGCGACAGTCGCCACTGGCCTGCGCGAAGCGTTTTACGCCGCCATCATCACTTTTTTCCTGTTTGTGCTTCTTGTCGGTCTGAAGTCCGACCAGAACATTCACAATGAGCTGGTGCTGGTGCCGCGCCCCTATCTGCTGGCGGCGCTGGTAGTCCTGGCGGCTGTACTGCGCTTTCTTCAGGTCGTTTACCTGACCCCGTTTTTGGCCGGGCAGAAAAAAATTGATGCAAGCACCGGGAAACTGCCGACAGCATTTGCATTGCGCTTCTTCAGCAAGAGCAATCTCATCATTGGCCTTGTTGTGGCGGGCGGGCTGTTCTTGTTCGGCAGCAGCATTCAGGCTGCGGTCGGGGTCTATTGGGGAGCCTATGTCGGTTTGCTGCGGGCGGCGGCGATTATTTATGTGGTTGCCTGGGGCATTTTCTATTTTCGCAGCTTCATCAACGCCCATGCCTATTCGCTCGGCTTTGTCATCCTGCTGATCTATCCGGTCGTCATGGTCGCCCTGCTCGGGTTTCAGGGCTCGCTGAAATGGGTCGATAATTTCGGCATCCAGGTTCTCATTTATGTGATGCTGGGCTGGGGCCTGAATATCGTGGTTGGTCTGGCCGGTCTGCTTGATCTTGGCTATGTGGCCTTTTACGCCGTCGGTGCTTATTCCTATGCGCTGCTTGGCACCCATTTTGGCTGGTCGTTCTGGATCCTGCTGCCGGCCGCAGGCGCCATGGCAGCCATGTGGGGTGTCATTCTCGGCTTTCCGGTTTTGCGATTGCGAGGAGACTATCTGGCAATTGTCACGCTGGCATTTGGTGAGATCATCCGCCTTGTTTTGATCAACTGGCGTGAAGTGACCAATGGCTCGGCAGGCATTTCCGGGATTCCGAAAGTCAGCTTCTTCGGCTGGTTCACATTCAATGTTTCCGATCCGAATTACGTTGCCAAGGTGTTTAACCTCGCCACCTCCGGCGCTTATTATAAAATCTTCCTCTATTACCTCATTCTGGCGCTGTGCATTCTCACCGGCTACGTCACCATTCGTCTACGCCGCCTGCCGGTTGGCCGGGCATGGGAAGCGTTGCGTGAGGATGAAATCGCCTGCCGCTCGCTTGGCATCAACACCACCACCACCAAGCTTACCGCCTTTGCCATTGGCGCCATGTTCGGTGGCTTTGCCGGTTCCTTTTTTGCGGCACGGCAAGGTTTCGTCAGTCCTGAATCCTTTATCTTCCTCGAATCGGCAATCATTCTCGCCATTGTGGTTCTTGGCGGCATGGGGTCGCTTGGCGGCATTGCCGTGGCTGCAGCCGTCATGGTCGGCGGCACCGAAATCCTGCGTGAAATGCAATTCCTCAAGCAGATTTTCGGGCCGGACTTTACGCCTGAGCTTTACCGCATGCTGCTGTTTGGGGCGGCAATGGTGACGGTGATGGTGTGGAAGCCGCGTGGTTTCGTCGCCAGACGAGAACCGACAGCCTTCCTAAAGGAACGCAAAACGGTTTCAGGCGAGTTCACGACGGAAGGGCACGGTTGATGAGCGGGACAAGCACGACAACAATGCCGATCCTGCGGATTGAGCACCTTTCCATGAAGTTTGGCGGGCTGGTTGCCATTGGCGACCTGTCCTTCGATGTCCGGCGCGGTGAAATCACTGCACTGATCGGTCCCAACGGGGCGGGCAAAACCACGGTGTTCAACTGCATCACGGGTTTTTACAAGCCCACGGAAGGCATGATCCGCTTTACCGGCCATGCGGGCAATGAATTCCTGCTGGAGCGCATGCCCGACTTCCAGATTACCGCCAAGGCCAAGGTTGCCCGCACATTCCAGAATATCCGCCTGTTTGCGGGGATGACGGTGCTGGAAAACCTGCTGATTGCCCAGCACAACAAGCTGATGAAGGCGTCAGGCTATACGATCCTTGGCATGCTGGGCATTGGCGGCTATCAGCAAGCTGCCGCCGAGGCTATCGAGAAGGCGAGGATGTGGCTGGAAAAGGCCGATCTCATTGATCGGGCCGATGATCCTGCCGGTGATCTGCCCTATGGTGCGCAGCGTCGTCTGGAAATTGCCCGCGCCATGTGCACCGATCCCGAATTGCTGTGCCTTGATGAGCCTGCGGCTGGCCTGAACCCGCGTGAGTCGCTGGCGTTGAATGTGCTGCTTCGCGACATCAAGGAAAACACCGGCACATCGATCCTGCTGATCGAGCATGACATGTCGGTTGTCATGGAAATTTCGGACCATATTGTGGTGCTTGAATATGGCCGCAAGATTTCTGACGGCACGCCGGAAGAGGTGCGCACCGATCCAAGCGTCATTGCTGCCTATCTGGGCGTTGATGATGAGGAAGTGGAAGACGTCCTGACTGAAGTCGGCGACGAAAAGGTGATCGAGCAACTCGATACCGGCCCCGATATCGAGCATGGGCCGGAGGCTTCCGCCTCCATGCTGGCCGGGCCGGTGAGCGATACCGTTGTCCATGGCAATGGCGAGCGTGTGACCGTGGATGTGGGCGCAAGCAAAGCCGGTCAGGTTAAAAAAATGGCTCCTGCGCCCGCAACCGCCAAACCGGCAGTGGACAAAAAAGCAGGCATTGCCAACCGTCTTTCTGCCCCACGTGATGGCAAGGCCGACAATCTCAAGCTCATCAAGGGCATTGGTCCGGTCAATGAAAAAAAGCTCAATGACCATGGCATCTATCATTTTGACCAGATAGCTGCCTGGAAGAAGGCCGATATAGAAGCCGTTGAATCTTATCTGGCCTTTACTGGGCGTATTACCCGTGAAAACTGGATTGCCCAGGCTAAAGCGCTTGTCAAAAAGGCTGCAACTAAACCGGCAACCGGGCGCGGAGGAAGCAAATAATGTCCAAAACTCCGCTGCTCGACATTAAAAATGTCGATACGTTCTATGGCAATATCCAGGCGCTCAACGAGGTCAATGTCAGCATTGATGAAGGTGAGATCGTTGCCATTATCGGCGCCAATGGCGCTGGCAAATCAACCTTGATGATGACGGTGTTTGGCACGCCACGGGCGGCTTCCGGGCGCATTGTTTTTGCTGGGACCGAGATTACCAACCTGCCCACCCATGAGATTGCGCGGATGCGCATTGCCCAGTCACCGGAAGGGCGGCGGATCTTTCCGCGCATGACGGTTCTGGAAAATCTCCAGATGGGAGCCAGCCTCGACAAGCTGAAATATTTTGATGAGGATGTGGAAAAGGTCTTTGCCCTGTTTCCCCGTCTTAAGGAGCGGATCAGCCAGCGCGGCGGCACGCTTTCGGGCGGTGAGCAGCAGATGCTGTCGATTGGCCGGGCCTTGATGGCGCGCCCAAAACTGCTTTTGCTCGATGAGCCGTCGCTTGGTCTGGCGCCTTTGATCGTCAAACAGATTTTCGATGCGATCAAGGAATTGAACCGGACTGAAAAACTGACTGTGTTGCTGGTTGAGCAGAATGCTTTTGCAGCCCTCAAACTTGCCCATCGCGGCTATGTTCTGGTCAATGGCAGGGTGATGATGAGTGGCAGCGGGCGTGATCTGCTGGCCGATCCGGAAGTGCGTGCAGCTTATTTGGAGGGTGGTCGGCATTAGAGCATTTTGTGAGTACAGATGGAATCATCTGGCGTCGCATAAATACGGCTAAAACAAGAGATTAGAGCATGATGATTTTCTTGAACCGCCATCATGCTCCAGGTTTTTATCTATACGCATAACCAGAAAACAGTTTTATGTTTGCAATGGGTTTATAAAATTTAAACTCAAGGGGAGCGGGCCGCAGGCTCGTTGCTGAGTGTGGAGGCGCTATCGTGCAAGGCATTCTTTATGAAGAGCCGTCAGTGTGGCAGTTTTTCTTCGTCACCTGTCTGCTGGGTGGCTGGGCAGCGTGGATGACAGGTAAGGCCTGTGCGCAGACCTGGCGCCCAAAGCTTGCTCTCTTCTTTTATCTGCTGGGGCTGGGGCTGGCGGTTCGCTTCATTCACCATGCGCTTTTTGATGGCACCATGCTCAGCCTGCATTATTATCTGGTGGACACGCTTGTCCTCATTCTGCTCGGATTTCTGGGTTTTCGTTACACCCGCACCAACCAGATGGTGACCCAATATAATTGGCTTTATGAGCGGACGTCGCTGTTAAGCTGGCGCTCAAAAGGGCAGGAGGCTGGATAAATTCTTTTTTTGGAGGGGCATCTCGCGCCATGGTTGAAAGCGCGTGACAAGCGGCCTGAAATAGGCAAAGTTGATTTTCTGCGAGATGGGTGGACATCGCATGAAATGACAATTCACGTCCACTCGGAAAATGGGAGCGTATAAATGAGAAAGTCACTCTTGGCGGCAGTATCTCTGGGGGCAATGCTGGTCTTCAGCGGCGCTGCATGGGCGGATGTGCTGGTTGGTATCGGCGTTCCGGTGACCGGCCCGAATGCGGCTTTTGGTGCACAGATCCAGCGCGGGGCTGAACAGGCTATTGCCGATATCAATGCTGCTGGTGGCATCAATGGCGAGCAGGTCAGCTCCGTGGTCGGTGATGATGTTTCCGACCCCAAACAGGGCATTTCCGTTGCCAATAAATTTGCAGCCGATGGCGTTCAGTTCGTGATCGGCCATTTCAACTCGGGTGTGTGTATTCCTGCTTCAGCCGTCTATCATGAAAACGGCATTCTTGAACTGACTCCGGGTTGCACCAATCCGCAATATACGGAAGCAGGATTGTGGAACACGATCCGCGTGTGCGGTCGCGATGACCAGCAGGGCGATATTGCCGCTGCCTTCATTGCTGATAATTTCAAGGACGGCAAAGTCGCCATTATCCATGACAAGACACCTTATGGTCAGGGCCTTGCCGATGCCACGAAGGCAGCCTTGAATAATGTTGACTTCAAGGAAGTCATGTATGAAGGCGTCAATGTCGGCGATAAGGACTTCTCGGCACTGATTGCCAAGATGAAGGAAGCTGGCGTCACCTTGATCTATTGGGGCGGGCTGCACACTGAAGCTGGCCTGATCATCCGCCAGGCTGCCGATCAGGGTCTTGAAGCCCCCCTGTTTTCGGGTGACGGCATTGTTTCCAACGAGCTTGCCGCCATTGCCGGTGACGCTGTGGAAGGCACCTATAACACCTTTGGTCCTGACCCGCGCCTGAACCCGGAAGCCCAGGAAGTGGTTGAAAGGTTCCGTTCGGGTGGTTTTGAGCCGGAAGCCTATACGCTTTATGCCTATGCCTCGACCCAGGTTCTGGCACAGGCTGCAGCCGCCGCCGGTTCCAACGATCCACAGGAAGTGGCCAAGGCCGTCAAGGAAAAAGGCCCATTCAGCACGGTTCTGGGTGAACTGTCTTTCGATGAGAAGGGTGACCGCACCGACGCTGACTATGTGGTCTATCAGTGGAGAAAGGGCGAGGACGGCCGCTACACCTATTTCCGGGTTGAAGGCTAAAAGCGCAATTATATGCTATGCGCCGCTAAAGCGTCTCGCTTTAGCGGCGCATAGCGCTCTTTCTGTTTGTCTTAATCGTATTTATACGACGTCGGATGATTTCATCTGACTGCAAAATGCTCTAGAACCCCGGAAACAGAATTGTTTCCGGGGTTTTTTATTATTCTTGTTGCGCTGCAGCATTTTATATTCAACATGTGCGCGCCTCTTTCAGTCAGCGGAGTATAGTTTTGGCTATTTCGAAAATTCTTGTCGCCAATCGATCTGAAATTGCCATTCGCGTGTTTCGTGCGGCCAATGAGCTTGGTCTCAAAACTGTCGGCATATGGGCAGAAGAAGACAAATATGCGCTGCATCGTTTCAAGGCAGATGAGAGTTATCAGGTTGGCCGCGGGCCACATCTGGAACGCGATCTAGGTCCTATTGAAAGCTATCTGTCGATTGAGGAAGTGTTGCGTGTTGCAAAACTTTCCGGAGCAGACGCCATTCATCCAGGCTATGGGCTTTTGGCGGAAAGCCCTGAATTTGCCGAAGCCTGTGCGGCAGCAGGTGTCATCTTCATTGGCCCGAAGCCTGAAACCATGCGCCGTCTGGGCAACAAGGTGGCTGCCCGCAATCTGGCCATCGAGGTCGGCGTGCCGGTTATTCCGGCAACCGATCCGCTGCCCGATGATATTGAGGCTGTAAAGACGCTGGCTGCTGAAATCGGCTATCCCTTGATGCTCAAGGCAAGCTGGGGCGGCGGTGGGCGCGGGATGCGCGTTATCCGCTCTGAAGAAGAGCTTGCCCGTGAGGTTCTGGAAGGCAAGCGTGAGGCGCGCGCCGCCTTTGGCAAGGATGAGGTCTATCTGGAAAAGCTGATTGAGCGCGCCCGCCATGTGGAAGTGCAAATTCTGGGCGATACCCATGGCAATGCCGTGCATCTGTTTGAGCGCGACTGCTCCATCCAGCGCCGCAATCAAAAGGTGGTCGAGCGCGCACCTGCTCCTTATCTGAGTGACGAGTTGCGACAGGAACTGTGTGCTCATGCGCTTAAAATTGCCCATGAAACCGATTATGTCGGTGCAGGAACCGTCGAATTTCTTCAAGATGTCGATACAGGAAAATTCTACTTTATCGAGGTCAATCCACGTATTCAGGTTGAGCACACCGTCACCGAAGAGGTGACCGGCATCGACATCGTCAAGGCGCAGATTCATATTCTTGACGGCTACGCGATCGGTACGCCGGAGTCTGGCGTGCCAGTACAGTCCGATATTCACCTGCAAGGCCATGCCCTTCAGTGCCGCATTACCACGGAAGATCCCGAACAGCATTTTATCCCTGATTATGGGCGTATCACCGGCTATCGCTCGGCGGCAGGCTTTGGCATTCGCCTCGATGGTGGCACTGCCTATTCAGGCGCCATTATCACCCGGTATTATGACCCCTTGCTGGTCAAGATCACTGCTTCGGGGCGCACACCCGATGAAGCATTGAACCGCATGCACCGGGCCTTGCGGGAATTCCGGATTCGCGGCGTTTCAACCAATCTGACCTTTCTTGAGGCGATTATCTCCCATCCGAAATTCCATGATAATTCCTATACGACAAAGTTCATCGATACGACGCCGGAGCTGTTTACGCATGTCAAGCGTCAGGATCGGGCCTCAAGACTGCTGACCTATCTGGCGGATGTCAGTGTCAATGGGCATCCTGAAACACGGGGGCGGCGTCAGCCGAAACTGGATGGTGCGGCCCCTGTCGTGCCGTGGTTTGAAGGGGCAATTCCCGATGGCACGAAGCAGAAGCTGGATGCGCTGGGGCCGGAAGGCTTTGCCAAATGGATGCGCGCCCAAAAACAGGTGCTTGTCACCGACACCACCATGCGTGATGGCCACCAGTCGCTGCTGGCGACGCGGATGCGCAGCCATGATATTACCCGCATTGCCGGTACCTATGCGCGGGCCTTGCCACAGCTTTTGTCACTGGAATGCTGGGGTGGGGCGACATTTGACGTTTCCATGCGCTTTTTGACCGAAGACCCGTGGGAGCGACTGGCGCTGATCCGCGAGGCGGCTCCCAATATCCTGCTGCAAATGCTGCTGCGTGGCGCCAATGGTGTCGGTTATACGAATTACCCTGACAATGTCGTCCAGCATTTCGTCAAGCAGGCGGCCAGCAGCGGGGTTGATCTGTTCCGCGTTTTTGATTGCCTCAACTGGGTTGAAAATATGCGCGTGGCCATGGATGCGGTGATTGCCGAGGGCAGGTTGTGCGAAGCGGCCATGTGCTATACGGGCGATATTCTTGACCCCAATCGCGCCAAATATGATCTTAAATATTATGTGGATCTGGCCAGAGAGCTTGAGGCAGCCGGTGCGCATATTCTTGCCGTCAAGGATATGGCTGGCCTGTTGAAGCCCAATGCGGCGCGCCTGTTGTTCAAGACGCTGCGCAACGAGACGGATTTGCCGATCCATTTCCACACGCATGACACGTCCGGCATTGCAGGGGCGACCGTGCTGGCCGCAGTGGAAGCAGGCGTTGATGCCGTTGAGGCAGCCATGGATGCTTTTTCGGGCGGCACATCGCAGCCATGTCTTGGCTCCATCGTTGAAGCCTTGAGGGGCGATGAGCGCGACCCCGGCCTTGATCGTGAATGGATTGGTAAAATTTCCGCCTATTGGGAGGCGGTGCGCAACCAGTATGTGGCCTTTGAAAGCGATCTGAAGGGGCCGGCTTCCGAGGTTTATCTGCATGAAATGCCGGGCGGCCAGTTCACCAATCTGAAGGAACAGGCCCGCAGTCTGGGACTGGAGGCGCGCTGGAGTGAAGTGGCGCGTACCTATCATGATGCCAATCTCATGTTTGGTGACATCGTCAAGGTCACGCCGTCCTCCAAGGTCGTGGGCGACATGGCGCTGATGATGGTCAGCCAGGAGTTAAGCGTTGCCGATGTTGAAAATCCCGACCGTGATATTGCTTTCCCGGATTCGGTAGTGTCGATGCTGCGCGGCGATCTTGGCCAGTCACCGGGCGGCTGGCCTGTTGCCTTGCAAAAGAAGGCGCTCAAAGGTGCGGCCCCGATCACAGTGCGGCCGGGCTCGCTGCTTGAGGCTGCCGATCTTGTGGCTGACCGCAAACAGGCGCAAGAACAGGTGGGCCGAGATCTTTCAGAACAGGAATTTGCCTCCTGGCTGATGTATCCGAAAGTGTTTGCCGACTTTGCCGCTGCACAGGAGATTTATGGTCCTGTTTCGGTGCTGCCGACGCTGAATTATTTTTACGGCATGAAGCCTGAGGATGAGATTCTCGTCGATCTTGAAAAGGGCAAGACATTGGTGATCCGCTGTCTGGCTGTTGGCGATGTTGATGAAACCGGCATGGTCACCATATTTTTTGAACTGAACGGCCAGCCGCGCCGGGTCAAGGTGCCTGACCGGGCCCATGGCGCCTCGGCTGCAAAAGCCCGCCCCAAGGCAGAAATCGGCAATGAGGCGCATGTGGCGGCTCCCATGCCCGGCGTTGTCTCGACCATTGCTGTTGTGGCCGGACAAAGTGTCAAGGCAGGCGATGTGCTGCTGTCCATCGAGGCGATGAAGATGGAAACGGCACTTCATGCCGAGCGTGACGGCATCGTTTCTGAAGTGCTGGTGCATACCGGCGACCAGATTGACGCCAAGGATCTGCTTGTCATTCTTGAATAATGATGATGCGATGATGCACAAAGGCGGGGCTGAAAAACATTTCCGCCTTTGTGCATCCGGTTTTGCCTCTTGACCCGCCAAAGCTGGTCAGGCATCCAGCCGGACTGAATTTGCGGTCGGGTCTTTACGAGTCGCTGCCCGCTGACAACCATATGGAGACTATAATGGCCGATGAGATCACCGAAACCAGCAGCACTGTCGCCGCAGGCCAGTTGCGGGCTTTCATCGAGCGTATCGAGCGGCTTGAGGAAGAAAAAAAGACCATTGCCGACGATATCAAGGAAGTCTATGCCGAAGCCAAGGGAACCGGCTTCGTGTCGCCCCTAAAAGGTGTCGCCTAGCAATCAGATCAATGGCTTAATCAGGCGACACTTCGTCGACTTAGACGACACGCCTTCTCCCCATAATAGGAAACGACGAAATGACAGATGAAGTCATCGACAGCAGCCAAACCGTGGCCGCAGGCCAGCTCCGCGCCTTCATCGAACGCATCGAGCGGCTCGAGGAAGAGAAGAAGACGATCGCCGATGATATCAAGGAGGTATACGCTGAATGTAAAGGGACCGGATTCGACGTGAAAGCGGTCAGGCAGCTCGTCAGAATTCGCAAGCAGGATCAGGCTGAGCGGCAAGAGGCCGAGGCGATACTTGACCTGTACATGGCGGCGCTCGGCATGGCGTGACCGTCATGCCCTTTCTGCTGAACCTTGGCGGTTGACTATGCTGCCATGGTTTCGAGCCCTGCCAGACGCTCAAGGAGCCTCATCTCTTCCGGGTAGATTAGGTCAAGGCCTCCCCTGGTAATCCCCCCTGAAATTAAGGGTCTTCATTAGTAGAATTTTCTCGGCAAGATGTCTGAGGAGAATTTGAATGAAGAAGAGCAGATACAGTGAGGCACAGATCATCGCGATCCTGCGCCAAGCCGAAGGCGGTGTGCCGGTGGCGCAGCTTTGCCGTGAATATGGCATGAGCGATGCGTCATTTTACAAATGGCGGGCGAAGTATGGCGGCATGGACGCGTCCATGGTCAGCCAGATGAAAGCCATGGAAGACGAGAACCGTCGCCTGAAGCGGATGTATGCCGATTTGAGCATGCAAAACGATCTGCTCAAGGAAGCCCTTGGAAAAAAGTAGCTCGGCCATCTCAGCGCCGCGAGATGGCCGAAACGGCGGTGGAACGACGCAGGGTCAGCATTGCGCTGGCGTGTCGAGCGTTTGGGGTCGGTCAGACCTGCTTTCGTTACAGCCCTAAGCTGAAGAACGAGAATGCAGTGATCGCCGATCTGCTGACAA
>NZ_JBHSLL010000053.1:0-4366 GCF_042656785.1 Aquamicrobium segne | reverse complement strand
GCAGCAGCCGCCTGATCGGCGCAGAGCGACAGCCTACCTCTGACTGCCGCCAATCTTTGCAACAGAGCCCGCAGGGGTAGTGAATCCGCCAGGATTGACTTGCGCTGCCCTACCTCTCACTAGTGAGGGGCGGCAGCGCATCAAGCGGTGAGCGCACTCCGGCACCGCCAACTTTCAGCACATGCGTGTAAATCATCGTCGTAGAGACGTCGGAATGGCCGAGCAGATCCTGCACGGTTCGAATGTCGTAACCGCTGCGGAGCAAGGCCGTCGCGAACGAGTGGCGGAGGGTGTGCGGTGTGGCGGGCTTCGTGATGCCTGCTTGTTCTACGGCACGTTTGAAGGCGCGCTGAAAGGTCTGGTCATACATGTGATGGCGACGCACGACACCGCTCCGTGGATCGGTCGAATGCGTGTGCTGCGCAAAAACCCAGAACCACGGCCAGGAATGCCCGGCGCGCGGATACTTCCGCTCAAGGGCGTCGGGAAGCGCAACGCCGCTGCGGCCCTCGGCCTGGTCCTTCAGCCACCATGCCCGTGCACGCGACAGCTGCTCGCGCAGGCTGGGTGCCAAGCTCTCGGGTAACATCAAGGCCCGATCCTTGGAGCCCTTGCCCTCCCGCACGATGATCGTGCCGTGATCGAAATCCAGATCCTTGACCCGCAGTTGCAAACCCTCACTGATCCGCATGCCCGTTCCATACAGAAGCTGGGCGAACAAACGATGCTCGCCTTCCAGAAAACCGAGGATGCGAACCACTTCATCCGGGGTCAGCACCACCGGCAAGCGCCGCGACGGCCGAGGTCTTCCGATCTCCTGAAGCCAGGGCAGATCCGTGCACAGCACCTTGCCGTAGAAGAACAGCAAGGCCGCCAATGCCTGACGATGCGTGGAGACCGAAACCTTGCGCTCGTTCGCCAGCCAGGACAGAAATGCCTCGACTTCGCTGCTGCCCAAGGTTGCCGGGTGACGCACACCGTGGAAACGGATGAAGGCACGAACCCAGTGGACATAAGCCTGTTCGGTTCGTAAACTGTAATGCAAGTAGCGTATGCGCTCACGCAACTGGTCCAGAACCTTGACCGAACGCAGCGGTGGTAACGGCGCAGTGGCGGTTTTCATGGCTTGTTATGACTGTTTTTTTGTACAGTCTATGCCTCGGGCATCCAAGCAGCAAGCGCGTTACGCCGTGGGTCGATGTTTGATGTTATGGAGCAGCAACGATGTTACGCAGCAGGGCAGTCGCCCTAAAACAAAGTTAGACATCATGAGGGACTCAGTGACCGCCGAAATTTCGACGCAACTATCCAAGGTGCTTAGTGTTATCGAGCACCATCTGGAACCGACGTTGCTTGCCGTACATTTGTACGGCTCCGCAGTGGATGGCGGCCTGAAGCCATACAGTGATATTGATTTGCTGGTTACTGTGACCGCAAGGCTTGATGACACAACGCGGCGAGCTTTGTTCAACGATCTTTTGGAGGTTTCGGCTTTCCCAGGCGAGAGTGAGATTCTCCGCGCTATAGAAGTCACCATTGTCGTGCACGAAGACATTATGCCGTGGCGTTATCCAGCCAAGCGCGAACTGCAATTTGGAGAATGGCAGCGCAATGACATTCTTGCGGGTATCTTCGAGCCAGCCACGATCGACATCGATCTGGCTATCTTGCTAACGAAAGCGAGAGAACATAGCGTGGCTTTGGTAGGTCCGGCGGCGGAGGAACTCTTTGATCCAGTTCCTGAACAAGATCTAATCAAGGCGCTGAATGAAACCTTGAAGCTATGGAACTCGCAGCCCGACTGGGCCGGCGATGAGCGAAATGTAGTGCTTACGTTGTCCCGCATTTGGTACAGCGCAGCAACTGGTAAAATCGCGCCGAAGGATGTCGCTGCCAACTGGGCAATGGAACATCTACCTGCCCAGCATCAGTCTGTCTTGCTTGAAGCTAGACAGGCTTATCTTGGGCAAGAGGAAGATCGCTCGGTCTTGCGCGCAGATAAGTTGGAAGAATTTATTCACTTCATGAAAAGCGAGATCACCAAGGTGCTCGGCAATGATGTCTAACAATGCGTTCAAGCCGATGCCGCTTCGCGGCACGACTTAACTTCGGCGTTAGATGCACTAAGCACATAATTGCTCACAGCCAAACTATCAGGTCAAGTCTGCTTTTATTATTTTTAAGCGTGCATAATAAGCCCTACACAAATTGGGAGATATATCATGAAAGGCTGGCTTTTTCTTGTTATCGCAATAGTTGGCGAAGTAATCGCAACATCCGCATTAAAATCTAGCGAGGGCTTTACTAAGCTTGCCCCTTCCGCCGTTGTCATAATCGGTTATGGCATCGCATTTTATTTTCTTTCTCTGGTTCTGAAATCCATCCCTGTCGGTGTTGCTTATGCAGTCTGGTCGGGACTCGGCGTCGTCATAATTACAGCCATTGCCTGGTTGCTTCATGGGCAAAAGCTTGATGCGTGGGGCTTTGTAGGTATGGGGCTCATAATTGCTGCCTTTTTGCTCGCCCGATCCCCATCGTGGAAGTCGCTGCGGAGGCCGACGCCATGGTGACGGTGTTCGGCATTCTGAATCTCACCGAGGACTCCTTCTTCGATGAGAGCCGGCGGCTAGACCCCGCCGGCGCTGTCACCGCGGCGATCGAAATGCTGCGAGTCGGATCAGACGTCGTGGATGTCGGACCGGCCGCCAGCCATCCGGACGCGAGGCCTGTATCGCCGGCCGATGAGATCAGACGTATTGCGCCGCTCTTAGACGCCCTGTCCGATCAGATGCACCGTGTTTCAATCGACAGCTTCCAACCGGAAACCCAGCGCTATGCGCTCAAGCGCGGCGTGGGCTACCTGAACGATATCCAAGGATTTCCTGACCCTGCGCTCTATCCCGATATTGCTGAGGCGGACTGCAGGCTGGTGGTTATGCACTCAGCGCAGCGGGATGGCATCGCCACCCGCACCGGTCACCTTCGACCCGAAGACGCGCTCGACGAGATTGTGCGGTTCTTCGAGGCGCGGGTTTCCGCCTTGCGACGGAGCGGGGTCGCTGCCGACCGGCTCATCCTCGATCCGGGGATGGGATTTTTCTTGAGCCCCGCACCGGAAACATCGCTGCACGTGCTGTCGAACCTTCAAAAGCTGAAGTCGGCGTTGGGGCTTCCGCTATTGGTCTCGGTGTCGCGGAAATCCTTCTTGGGCGCCACCGTTGGCCTTCCTGTAAAGGATCTGGGTCCAGCGAGCCTTGCGGCGGAACTTCACGCGATCGGCAATGGCGCTGACTACGTCCGCACCCACGCGCCTGGAGATCTGCGAAGCGCAATCACCTTCTCGGAAACCCTCGCGAAATTTCGCAGTCGCGACGCCAGAGACCGAGGGTTAGATCATGCCTAGCATTCACCTTCCGGCCGCCCGCTAGCGGACCCTGGTCAGGTTCCGCGAAGGTGGGCGCAGACATGCTGGGCTCGTCAGGATCAAACTGCACTATGAGGCGGCGGTTCATACCGCGCCAGGGGAGCGAATGGACAGCGAGGAGCCTCCGAACGTTCGGGTCGCCTGCTCGGGTGATATCGACGAGGTTGTGCGGCTGATGCACGACGCTGCGGCGTGGATGTCCGCCAAGGGAACGCCCGCCTGGGACGTCGCGCGGATCGACCGGACATTCGCGGAGACCTTCGTCCTGAGATCCGAGCTCCTAGTCGCGAGTTGCAGCGACGGCATCGTCGGCTGTTGCACCTTGTCGGCCGAGGATCCCGAGTTCTGGCCCGACGCCCTCAAGGGGGAGGCCGCATATCTGCACAAGCTCGCGGTGCGACGGACACATGCGGGCCGGGGTGTCAGCTCCGCGCTGATCGAGGCTTGCCGCCATGCCGCGCGAACGCAGGGGTGCGCCAAGCTGCGGCTCGACTGCCACCCGAACCTGCGTGGCCTATACGAGCGGCTCGGATTCACCCACGTCGACACTTTCAATCCCGGCTGGGATCCAACCTTCATCGCAGAACGCCTAGAACTCGAAATCTAACGTCCGTTCGGGCATCGAGGTCCATGTCGGGGTGGGACGGGCCCGTGGCTTCAAGATCACTTGCAGTCCGACCGCGATGTCTTGGTTGCGCGAGAGGTTGTCGATATCCTCCACTTCCATCATCAACCCTGGATAATGCCGCCGCCGTCATCGCCGCCGACGCCCGTGCCGGGCTTTTCGGGCCTGTCAGGCTTGCTCGGCCTTCAGCCTGCCTGGGCGAGATCTCCGGCGGACGGATTAACGGCGGAGCTTCGCCGCCTTTCGTGGGCTCTGTTGCAAAAATCGTGAAGCTTGAGCATGCTTGGCGGAGATTGGACGGACGGAACGATGACGGA
>NZ_JBHSLL010000052.1:0-28851 GCF_042656785.1 Aquamicrobium segne | reverse complement strand
TAGTCTCAATTGGAGTGTAACTTTCTCGCACAGAATGCCAGAGTCTCAGATTGAAGTGTAAATCGACAATGGCGCTTCGCTCCAACTATCGTGCGGTGCCCGCCATTTGACAGCAGGCTGCAACCAGCATCCTGGCGACCGGCGCAGGCCGGTCGTCATCCATTCATGCTCAGCGAGGCATTTTTTATGATTTTCCTCAGGTGACGGCATCCTACGCCGCGCTACTTGGTCTGGTTTTCCTTGGCCTGTCGATCTGGGTGGTCAAGGGGCGCGCGCTTTACAGGGTGGCGATGGGAGATGGTGGGCAACCTGCGCTGTTCCTGCGCATTCGCAGCCATGCCAACTTCGCCGAATATGTGCCGTTGGGGCTGATCCTGATCGGCTTCAATGAGATGGTCGGCATGAATGGCTGGGGACTCCATGCGCTTGCCGCGATCCTTCTCCTGTCGCGCATTGCCCATCCCGTCGGCATGGTCCTACCCGCGACATCGCGGTGGCAAAGGCCGTTTCGAGGCTTTGGCGTCCTCGGCAGCTGGGGCGTGATCCTGATTTCCTCCCTGCTGCTGCTTGTCGGGCTGGTATAAGCTGCATCAGGAACAGAAGGTGTGAACAATGACCGTTAACCGCTGGGACGAACGTTATCGCGACGAGGAATATCTGTTCGGCCGTGAGCCGAACGCCTTCCTGAAGCGTGAGGCCCGTCGCTTCGGAAAAAGTGAGAGCGTGTTGGCGGTCGCCGATGGCGAAGGCCGCAACGGCGTGTTTCTGGCAGGCCTCGGCCTCGAGGTCCATGCCATCGATGCCTCTTCCGTCGCACTGGGAAAGAGCGCGCGGCTCGCTGCTGAGGCGGATGTGGAGATGAAGCTCGAACTGGCCGATCTCGTCGACTGGCCATGGCCGCAGGACGTTTACGATCATGTCGTCGCGATCTTCATCCAGTTCGCGGATCCGGCGCTGCGAATGCGGCTCTTCGATGGCATGAAGCGGACGGTGAAACCAGGCGGGCTGGTGTTGTTGCAGGGCTATCGCCCCGAACAGGTCGATCTCGGCACTGGTGGCCCGCCGCAGCGCGAGAACATGTACACGCGTGATCTTCTTCTTTCGGTCTTTGGAGATTTTGAGATCCTGCATCTGGAAGAGCACGACACGACAATCCGCGAAGGTCGGGGCCATGACGGACTTTCCGCGCTGATCGATCTCGTTGCACGCCGGCCAGACGACAGCGGCAGATACTGACATTCATCCTTCCGTAAGGCCTGTGCCGAACCTTGAGACAGCCATATCGCCGACTGGCGATATGGTCAGCCCCCTAGACAGAATTCTTCAGTCAGATTTCGGCGACGATTTTTTCAAGCATATCTTTGACCGTACCTGCAACTTCTTTCAGTGCAGCATTGTCGATCGCTTGCATCGAAGCAACCGGATCGACGGCGCTGACTTCCACCCCAGCATCAACTTCCCGCAAGATGATGTTGCAAGGCAACATGGCGCCGACGCGAGGCTCCACACCAATTGCATGGTAGGCCATTTTCGGGTTGCAGGCTCCAAGGATACGATATCCGGGCATGTCGATCCCGAGCTTCGATTTCATCGTCGTGCGAACATCGATTTCGGTCAGCACGCCGAAACCGTGATCGCCAAGAGCTTTGCGGGTACGTGCATCAATCTCATCGAGTGAGGCATCTGTAATCATGCGGTCAAGTGTATAGCTCATGGGACTATCCTTCTATTATCGAATTGAATTCGAAAGCATGCCGACCGGCCCAATTTGATCGCCAGCAACCAGGCACTCTCATCACTCTCCCGACCGCAGTGCCCTACGCGACCGACAGATGATTCTAATTTCTATATACGCACTTGCGTATTTGCATCTATTCGAATATCTTGTCAACCTTTGTACGGCGTCACAGTCGGAGTCCCGTCGAACCGCCCCTGCAGTATGCCATCGGAGGCCATCGTAACATGCTTGTCAGCCGCCAGATTATCTGTCCGCACTGTGGAGGCATCAATCGTGTCCCGGCAGAGCAGCCTGCGGATGCTGTACGGTGTGGGCGCTGTCGAACTCCGCTATTCTCGGCCAAGCCGATTGATGTCGATGCAGCTGCGCTTAACAAACACATTCAACAAGGTGATCTGCCGGTGCTGGCTCAACTATGGGCGCCCTGGTGCAGTTCATGCGTTGTAATGGCGTCCGCCTATGAAGCGGCGGCTTATGAGCTGGAGCCTGATATGCGGCTGGTCAAACTCAATTCGGACGCCGAGCCGGAGATGGCGGCACGCCTACGCGTACAAACCATTCCGACCATGATTCTTTTCTCGGACGGCGTCGAGGTCGCCCGCGTTTCAGGAGGCGGGGTGGCTGGTGGAATTTCTGCATGGGCGCGGGCAAGACTGGCAGATGTGCAAATCAGGAGCAGCATGCGGGCCTGAGGAGCGTCACCGGCAACTCGAATATGAGTGAGCGGCAAGGATTTTGACTCACGTAATGACCCCCGGCTCCTGACGCGGTAAGATTGAGCAAGCAACAGAATGCGTCTGGCGCGGGAGCTCACCGCAACGCGGCGAGAAACATAGAGGAGAAAAGATATGAACAGGCAAACCATGACTTCAAGCGCCCCCAGGCGCAGCGTCGTCGTTAATGGTTTCACCAACGCCCTGCTTGATCCGAATGCTCCGATGCTCGGACCGGTCGAAAATGGCGGCACCATCATCGCCAACACCGTTCCCGGCTGCTGGGGGCCGATGATAACGCCTCGCTTACGCGGCGGCCACGAGGTGACGCAGCCGGTCTATGTCGACGGCGCAGAACCCGGCGACGGCATCGCCATCCGCATCCGCGACGTCACCGTGACATCGATCGCCACGGCGTCGGGCCATGATTCCTCGCCTGAAGGCTTTTGCCTCGGGGATCCTTATGTCGCCGCGCGCTGTCCTGTCTGTGACGAGGTTTGGCCCGAAACCCATCTCGAGGGAATCGGGCAGGATGCCGTCAAATGCGACAAATGCGGCAACGCGGTGAAGCCGTTTGAAATCGTCCACGGGTATACGGTCGTCTTCGATGAGACGCGCCAGGTCGGCGTAACCGTGTCCAAGGAAGCGGCGGAGAAGATCGCCCGCGAGCCTTACCATTATGCCGCCCTGCCCGACGAATCGGTGCAGCACCCGATCCTGGCCTTCGCGCCATCCGATATCCCGGGCGTCATGGTGCGCATGCGCCCCTTCCTCGGCCAGCTTGGCACCACCCCGTCGCACCCCATACCGGATTCGCATAATGCCGGCGATTTCGGCGCTTTCCTCGTCGGCGCGCCGCATCCTTACGCAATCACCGCCGAACAACTCGCAGAACACAAGACCGACGGCCATATGGATATCGACGCCGTACGGCCGGGGGCGATCCTGATCGCGCCTGTGAAAGTGAAGGGCGGCGGCATCTATATGGGTGACATGCATGCCGCGCAGGGTGACGGCGAGATCGCCGGTCACACCATGGATGTCGCCGGAAGTGTCACGCTACAGGTCGAGGTGGTGAAGAACTATCCGATCGACGGCCCGGTACTGTTCCCGCTACTGGAGGATCTGCCGCCGCTGGCGCGCCCCTTCACAGCCGACGAACGCGCCCGTGCCGAGCGTCTGGCTAAATCGTGGGGCATGAACAATATCGAGGAACTCGCGCCAGTCTCGGTCATCGGTACGGCCGCCAATATGAATGCAGCCATCGACAACGGGCTGGAGCGGGCGGCAAAGCTGCTCGACATGACGGTGCCGGAGGTTCGCAACCGGGCGACGATCAACGGCGCGATCGAGATCGGCCGCGCACCGGGTGTCATCCAGGTAACGTTGCTCGCGCCGCTTGCCAGGCTCGACGCTGTTGGTCTGGGAGATTATGCACGGGAGCAGTATAATCTGCGGACATAAGAAGCAGGAGCTCATCATGTCGTAATTACCGAGGCGAACAACAGCATCCCCCAAGATCGCACAACCCTCACAATACGACTGGAGGATCATTCACGGTGCCATTGCTCGACTTCCGATTTACTTGAACTTGCCCCGTGCCAGCTCAGCAAGACGAACTGGCGCGGCGCATGTCATACTGGAAGCATGCTATGACGATCTTGAAAGTCGTAATAACGTGCGCAAAACACCTGGATCATTATCATTCCAGTGTTGTGCGTCTCATGTGAATGGTACGGTGGGAAGCAGGGCCATGTTATTTGGTAAAGCTGGGCCGCACTGTTCGACCAAGCGACGCTCTTACGCCACGGCATAACGCGGCTCAGGCTGTCGCCACACGATTGTAACATGGTTGAGGTGGCTGAAATCTTTCGTGCTTAGCTTGATGAGATAGAAGATCCCGAGAGCGCCCGTTTTCGACTTTCCAATCTCGAACTCCATGGAAATCTCGGAACGACTATGCCCGCGGCAAAGCAGGCGCGCAACCGATCATGTCCACTTAAATGAATAGGACTCTGCACAGATCTAGCGCTCGTGGACAAAGGTTGACTGTGGAATCTGATTTTGATTCAAGGCTTCCTTTTGGAGGCAGCCTTGGGCGAACGGATTGGTGTAACGGATGAAGAGTGGGCACTGATCGGTCCGTTTTTGCCTGCTGAACGAGGACGCGGCTGCCGGCCTGCTCAGGACAATCGACGGTATTTCGAAGGCATGATGTGGATGGCGCGCACGGGCGCGCAATGGCGGCACCTGCCCGATGAATACGGCAAGTGGAACAGCGTCTTCCGGCGGTATCGGCGATGGGTCGAGATCGGCGTGTTCGACGCGATGCTTGAGACCTTAGCCGAGGTGGTCGAGCGGGATCGAAGCGCCGACATGATCGACAGCACCGTCATCCGGGCACACCATTGTGCAGTCGGCATAAAAAGGGGACTCAGGAGACCGAGGCGCTTGGCCGATCGCGCGGCGGCTTCACCACCAAGCTCCATGCCCGATGCGATGCCAAAGGCCGTCCGCTCGGCTTCGTGCTGACGCCAGGACAAACGCACGACACCCAAGGCTTCGCGCCTTTGTTCCGGATGATTTCCGACCGGATCGAGGCGTTCCTCGCCGACAAGGGTTATGACGCCGATGCCATTCGCGAGGAGATCGCCAACGCAAACATTGAGGCTGTCATTCCGGCAAAGAGCAACAGACGTGACCCGATCCCTCACGACAAAGCCAAATACAAATGGCGAAATCAGATCGAGCGGCTCTTCAACAAGCTCAAGAACTGGCGACGTGTGGCAACCCGCTACGACAAGACCAGGGAATCCTATCTCGGCTTCGTCGCAATTGCCGCAATCAAACTATGGATACCCTTTGTCCACGAACGCTAGGGATTAAATCAGCTTTTCCCTACGTAGATCACGACGACGATCCAACCTCTCATATTGGGATGGAACCGGCAACAATATTTGCGCTATCGGTGGCTTGCGGCATTTTCGTTGCCTTCTCACCAGCTGGGCTAACCGGGGCGCTCAGAAGATAGCAGTCTATAAACTCGGCATGGGGCATTTCAATGATGTTCATGGCGTTGTCCCTGATTGCTACCGAGCTGTATAGGCTCCGTCGACGAGATGATAACTACCGGTGATGAAGCTCGCACGCGGTGAGAGCAGGAAGCATGTCAGGGCTGAGACTTCCTCCGGTGATCCGAGCCTGTTCATCGGATGCAGTCCTGCAAGCTGACCAAGCGTTTCGGCGTCGAGATTATTTGAAAGAAGTGGTGTGTCGATAAAGGCAGGTCCAACAGCATTAATCCTCACGCCCTGAGTGGCGTATTCGATCGCCGCTGCTTTGGTCAGGCCAACAACAGCATGCTTAGCCGCAACATAGGCGCAGGCATTGTTCCAGCCGACTGAACCGAGGATCGACGCCATGTTGACAATAGCACCGCCGCCCGACTTCAGCATCGCTGGAATTTCATATCGCATGCCGTAGAAAACGCCATCCAGATTGACGCTGATCACTTTGCGCCAACCATCGAGTGGATAATCGCCAGTCAGTTCATCCGGGCCGCCAATGCCTGCATTGTTAACAGCGATATGGAGCCCTCCACCGACTTTAACGGCAAAGTCGACCATATGCTCGACTGATACGGGATCCGAAACATCGGCTGCGAAAGCATGGGCCGCCCCAGCATTGGCATGGATGCTAGCTGTGACCGCTTCCGCGGCGTCACGGTCGAGGTCCGCCACGACGACGACTGCTCCTCTCTCAGCCAGTTCCTGCGCAATTGCTGCGCCTATGCCCGAACCGGCGCCAGTTACAATGGCAATCTTGTTTTCAAAATCCTTCATGCCAAAAAACTCCATGAGTAGGTGCAGCTTGATGATGATATCACCGTTTCATTTATCAACACGCTAATTTATATTTTTTGATGTACCTCAATGTATTTGACGGCAACAATTATTGGACTGGCACAGTGGCCTCGTACGGGTACAAACTTTCCCGAAAGAGGCACAATGTGGCAGCCCTATTTGAGCTGTGCCTTGTCAAACGACTGGGCAGCCTGCCTGGGTCGTGCCAGACCAGCATTTTGGCCGAAGGAGCTTGAGGCATTACCCAACAGCTGCGCGTCGCTGACCGCGATCGGTGGATGCTGTCCGATAGGTTCCACGCCCTGCATTCTTTGCATCATAGAGTGCTATATCCGCCCGCCTGGACAGTTCAGAAAAAGTCTCAGCCTCGTCAGCAACCGCAATCCCACAACTTACAGACAACAAAAGCGTTGTTCCGTCTTCAAGGCGCACCGGCCTCCGCCGCAGGCTTTCCTTGAGCCGCCCACAAATCCCTTCGGCATCAACAATGCCAGCGTCAAGCAAGAGCAGCATAAACTCATCACCCCCAAAACGGCATAAAATATCCGGACTCCGCAGATGAGAGCTCGCGACCGATGCAAGATGACGCAATGCATCGTCTCCTGCATGATGCCCGAATGTATCATTGATACGCTTGAAGTGATCGACGTCTATTGTAATCAGGCAAATCTGTCGGCCCTGCCGCTGAGAAAGCACATCTTGTGCAAGCCTCATGAAGGCTGAACGGTTTACCAAGCCCGTTAGAGCATCAGTAGCAGCTATTTGTGTCAACTCTTGCTCGCGACGGCCGAATGCGATCGCCGCTCTTCGACGTGCTGTAAGATCAGCAGCAACAGGTAGGCTGCTGAACAGAAGAACGAACAGGAACACTTGTAAAATTAAAATCTGCTCGTCGTAATCATTTGCCCGATAAATTAGTCCTGTTTCCAAGAATGTCGATGAAAGGCCAACCGCGGCGATTAACATGACCGCGGCTTTTGTTCCCAGTTGACCGACCCTTAGGGTCACAAGCATTGTCGGAACCAGAAGGATAAAGATCGGCACCTTCCTTATAACGAAGAAAATTGCGCCGGCGGCGAAAAACGTCCCAATAAGCAAGGCCATTGCCTCTAACTGCTGAAGCGACGACTTCTCACGAATGCATCGACGATAGTCACCCTTGAACAAAGCCAGGAAGAACGGCGTAAAGACGAGGATACCAAGCGTGTCGCTGAGGCTCCACGCGGCCCAAGCAGCTAGAAATTCGACCTCAAAGAGCCGCCATGCTGCCGCGCCTCCAAGAAAGCCACCAACAATTGAAGCAAGAAAGCCGATCAGCGTGAACTTGCCAAAGACGCCGAGCGAGCTCAGGACGCTGCGCTGGCCTATCATGGTCCGCAACAGCCATGTGGCAATCACAATTTCGGCAATATTCGCGATCCCAAAGAGAATCGCAGTTGTGAGCTCCCCGCGCGTGAGCAGGTTAGCGGCAGCGTTAACAATGAGAGCTGATAGGCAAACCCGGATCCATTTGGGCTTCCTCTGACTGACTAGGAGGCCGATCAGCGCTGCATTTGCGACCCATACCGCCGCAATTTCATGCCCTTCACTCGCAAAGCGGATCATCACAAATGCCAGTGAAAAATAGAGAATAGCACCAAAAACCCAATCAAGCCTAGAAATAAGGCTCTCTGGTTCCCGAACTGCAGAAGTCTTTCTAATCATCAGCCAAAGGTAACACACCTCGGTTAACGACCTACCTCTGAAACCCGAACATTTTATGAGAACCGTTCAAAATCAGCGTTTTTACTATTAGCCAGAGATTACAGCCCAGCGCCTAGCGTTAGCGGTCCGCTTTTACTCGCAAGGATGCTTCCCAGGCCAGAAGCACATCGCAGGATGCACCCGCGAGCACCCGGCGCGCGACGCTGCCCAGCACCATTTTGGAAATGGCGTTTTTCCCTTGAACCCCGAGCGCTACCAGATCGGTTTTGCCGGACCTCGCCAGCCGAACCAGCGCTGTGGCGGGATCGCCTCGAACGACCCGGATTTTTCCTACCATAGCTAGATCAGCACGCACAGACCGCAATTCTACGTAGGCAGCCTGCGCTTTGGCTTGACGATATTGGTCGATCTCAGCCTGCGACGTCCCTATTTTCAGCATCGCTTGTTCGAAAGTAAGCGGGATTTCGAGAGCGTGTATCAACTCAAGTTTCGCCGACGGGGCTATCTGAACGGCGGTTTGTGCTGCCGCGAACGACATCGGCGAAAAATCAATAGCTGCAATCACACGGCGGTATGGCTCGTCGATTGCGCGCTTGACGATGACGATCGGACACAAACCGGTGCGGACAACCCGGTCGGCAGTTGAGCCAAATATTTTTTCGCGCAGGTTCTGCGGCTTTCCGGGTCCGATGACCAGCAGATCGGCAGCGTGGTGGCGTATCAGGCGCTCGATCAACTGGTCGGCTTTACCGCATTCCACCTCAATTTTTGTCTGAACTGCCGCGCTCTCCGCCATCTGCTTCAGTGATGCGATAGCCTCGGCCGACAGCACGTTGGCAATTGCTTCCTGATTGACTGGTGACGGAAGATCAGGGTCGGATTCCGGAAGGCTCTCGATTGCGTGAGCCAGCACGAGTTTGGCCCCGTTATCTGCGGCAAGCCGGATCGCGCGGCGCGCCACCTGATGCTCTCCATGTTCGAGGGCGATCGCTGCAATAATTGTTTTGATCGTCACGCCGGCTCTCCTGATATTCTGGGGAGGAGCCGTAGGCTCCTCCCGCTATTGCTAGACCGGATAGCGTAGAACTGCTGCCAGCTCACCCTTCCCCGGAATATCCTCGCGCCGTACGCCCATGACACGGGCGCCGCTGGCCAGCGCTCGTGCCGCGATCTCATCAACGACGCCATAGGCCTTTGCGTCATCTTTCTCGACGAAGGTCACTGCACCGCTCTCTTCATCAACAAAGCCCGGAACGGTGGTGTCGATATCGATGAGCAACGTGTCGATCCCACCAAAGGTCGCCGCCCGCGCAGCATCTGCCATGTCTGTTGTCGTGCGATTGTCTCCTGCACGCCTCTCGAACAGAGCGTGGATCTCGGCGATCTCGGATGAATACGCTTTATCGAGGATCGGCCGTGCTTTGGTGGCAAGCTCAGCCTCACTGAACTGGTCGGGGCTGTCGGCAATCGTATCCTTCAACAAATGCGGATAGGAGCAGGTCTGGGCGAAGATCGACGCTAGTCTGCCGGTGGCGGCCAATACCAGCGGTGTCTCGCGGCCGGAGAGAACCTGGCGAAGCGCAGCGTCGACCTTACGGACATATTGCTGGAAGCGAACGTTCTGTCCCTCGGAACCGTGAATGCGACCGCTGAAGGTACGATCGTTCAGGGTAGACTTGCCGGCCGACGACGCTGCATCCTTGGGCATATCAGGCACCTTCACGACCTCAGGCGCCAGATCGGCATGCATCTCCATCAGCCGCACGGCATTTTCCGAAAGGGCAAGGACAAAGGCGGAGTGCGGGAAGGTGACGGCGCGTAACAGCGGCTTCAGGTGGAAGCGGTCGGAAACCTGCACTATCGACGTCAGGTCATTGGCAAGACGGTATGCGCGGATGGAGTCCGCCGTTGCGAACACGGCCAGACTGTTAGCTTGAAAGCGCCAGAATTCATCATCATCGAGCAAATCACTCAGGCTGTCCATCAGCACTGCCAGCCGCCGTTTATCAAAGCCAGCCTCCTGAAGCTGTGACTGGGCCTCTCGTATGAGGTTGCCGAATTCGATCCGCGACGCTCCCACCTCTTGCGTAACGGGCGTGGTCCTGACGTAGATCGAAACGCAGGCATCCGCGCGCGCAGTGGACAGAGTTGCGAACTCGCTTCGCGTGGGAATGTCTACATAAAGCATGAAATCTCCTTGTTGATGCGGGCACATGACCTAATTTGACATCGTGCACCGGAAACATAGAGGTTGCGAAGGCAGAAAGCATCTTATTGCGACCAACAGCCTCATATTTCTTTCTCAGAGCAGTGACAGGATTGCTTTTGTGATCGAAAAATAGATCAGAACGTCGGCGCACGTGGCATGATCGTGGCAAGCTGCGCCTGAAAGACCAGATGAAGATAGCCGCGGTTCAAGGATCCAGATCGCCTCGCAATATCAAAGGCGACCGCAATACTAGACGTTTGTGCTTAACATGGCCCGGTTGCGGCCGGTATTCTTGGCCTGATAGAGGGCGCTGTCGGCGCGTGCCATCAGGGCCGCTCGTTGTTCTCCGCCGCGTGATACGGCAATGCCGAAGCTGGCTGTGACGCAGGCCGCCTCCGGTAGCCGGAACGTCGTTTGGCCCAGAACCGCGCGCAATCGCGCGATGAGCTCGTGCGCGCCCTCGGCGTCGGCATCTGGCAGGAGGATGGAAAATTCCTCCCCTCCTATCCGGCCCACGACATCGCGCCTGCGTATGTTGCGGCGCAGTATTGCGCCGAAAGCCTCCAGCACCTCATCACCGGCTGCATGCCCGAACGTGTCGTTGATCCGTTTGAAATGATCGAGATCGCACAGCACCAGCGCCACCATGCCGGTCGAGCCCGCGAGAAGGTGATCAGCACGATTCTCAAAGCCCCGCCGGTTGAGCACGCCGGTAAGCTGGTCGTGGTCCCGTTCACGTCGCAAGTCCTCGACCATGTCCGTCACCACCGCTGCGAGAATGACGAAGGCGAGGCCTGCGCCGAGCACTGCGAGTGAAAGATGCAGCACGGACCAGAACAGCGACTGGCCGAACGCCCTGGCTCCTTCCGGCGCACTGAAGCCCAGCGTCAGCACGGTGCGCGGGAAGAATTGCACGGCGAATATGAGCAGCACCCAGAACAGAGTGCGATCTATGGCGCGCGCCCTAACCGGTCTGGCCAAGCGCAGCGCCGTGACCAGCAAGATCAATCCAAAGCCGAAGTTCTGGATATAGACACGTGCGACGAGATTGCGCTCCACATAGAAAAAATACCAGATCAACAGGGCGGAGCTGGCCATCAGCACGATGTGCGGCACAAATCCAAATCGCTTGCCTGCGCGTCGCAACAGACCTTCGGCGACCAGAAGCACTGCGGAGGTGTAGAACGCATTAGAGACTATGGCATTGAGGCCCGTATCGGACGGTACATAGAATATCTGCGTCAGCGCACCCATGGAAAAAAGGACACAGCCGCTGGCCAGTAGCAGCAGGTAGTGGCGCTGTCGTTCAATCAGCCATACCCACAGGAAACCCAACCCGAAGACGATGAGCGTGCCAGGACCGATAAGCAGAAATGCAAGGCGACCAATATCGTCCATTTTTCTCCAGAACCACGATCGCTTGCCAAGAAGCGGGCCCGTCGGCTCGACTGAAACATTCGTTGTGGAAACGTTTCCTTCAAATTGATTGCCATTGCTTTAAGAGTTCTCGCGGTTTCCTATGCTCAGTGGGCGTGACTTCGCATTCTGCCATCCTATTATTTACGGCATTAGGCTAAATTTCGGAATGAGCCGCCGCCGCCGCAACTGTCCCTTCAATCTGCCAGAACGAACTCCCGTACCGGTCAGGTGACGCAGCGCCCCATTCAACCTTGAGTACCAGTCATCATAGCGAACCGCGACCCCCGCAATGTTGCGGCAACCTACTTTCGATATTGCACGCCGTCCATTCACAGCAGGGATCATATATTATGAGCGGCAAACCATCCGCGAACTATATATATAAATTCAAAATATCTATTCTTGCATCAATCTCATATATCACAATAGGCTGCACAACGATGCCTTTACACGAGGCTGGAACACTCAGCTCTTATGACAATATTGGACCAGCTGAAGGAAAATTATTTAAGCAGCGGGTGTACGTGGATGGAGATGGCCTGTCTCGAATGAAGACGGTAAGTATCATTCCGACAACTTACACAATTGATGCGGCATCCCACATTACTCTGGAGGCAGATCGTTCACTAGTTTCGAATGCCTTAGATCGTGCGCTATGCATAGCACTCAGTGAGAGGTACCAAATGGTACCTAATGGTCAGCCAGTTGATCTTACAATCCGATCCGTGATTACCGATATTACTCCTACCGACAAGGCGATGGCAGGCCTCGCAACGGTCATAAGTACAGGCAGTAGCTTTATAATACCCGGTGATATTCCCTTCCTCAGCGTACCACGGCTGCCGATTGGCCTTGGTGGTCTTTCTGTTGAGGCAGAAGCTATTGATCACACCGCTGCTCAGCGTGCTGCAATAGTATGGGCGCGGGGAGCAAATTCTTTTCAGAACAAGCCGCGCTATTCCGAAGTGGGTGATGCCTATACCCTCTCCACAAAGTTCGCGGGTGATTTTTCCCAAATACTTATTACCGGGAAAAAAGCGGCGGCGATAGATCTCTCTCTTCCATCAAAAGTTCAAATGCAATCATGGCTTGGCGGAAAGCCCAAATATCCCGCCTGCGAATATTTTGGGCGTGCACCAGGTCTACCTGGCATGATAGCTGGGCGGCTTGGTTTGCCACCACAGTGGACGGATGAATCGCCATACATTCCTATTGCTGAAAACTCTGATCAGGAAAATCTGGCAAACGCACGATCTACGAAGGTGCTTGTGACCCAATGAAAGGCCAGCGCGATCACCGTCACCAGCATTAAAGCTGCGAAGCTGAGATCGATACGCATACGGCCATTAGCGTGGATCATCACTGCCCCGAGCCCCTCGGAGCCACCGACCCATTCGCCGATCACCGCACCAATGGGAGCATAGACGGCGGCGAGCTTCAGCCCGCTTCCCAGCATCGGCAACGCCATCGGGATGCGCAGATGCCACATTGTCCTCCAACGTCCTGTGTCCATGGTTTGCGCCAGATCAAGACAGGCGGGTGACGTGCGCAACAGCCCGTCGAGAAACGCGGAAGCTACGGGGAAAAAGCAGATCAGAGCCGTCACGGTGATCTTGGGCGCCATGCCATAGCCAAGCCACAGTGTCAGCAAGGGTGCGAGTGCAAAGATCGGGATGACCTGCGAAAATAACAGCACTGGACGCAATGCTGCTGCGAGACGCGGAAAAGCCGCCATCACCACCGCCAGTCCAGCGCCGACCGCCGCGCCAATGGCAAAGCCGATTATTATTTCTGCTCCCGTGTGCAACGCCGCACGCGCCAGCACCGTCTGATGGCTGGCCATCGCCCGGACAACTGCTTGTGGATCAGGCAGGATGAAATGCGGGACCCCTGTGGCGATCACCAGCACCTGCCAGACCAGCAGACAACCCATCGTCACCATGATGACGGTTCCGATGCGGCGTAGACTCATGCTGGCCCGCCCTCGATCAGGCGGGTCAGCAGCGCACTCTGGCAAGCCAGAACATCGGGATGCGAGGGCGGGCGGGGCGCAGGCGCGGCAGGGACGGATTTTACAATCAATCCGGCTTCGGTCAGCAGGTAGATATTGTGGGATAGACGAGCGGCCTCGGCCGGGTCATGCGTCACCATCAGCACCATACGCTCTTTCAACAAACCGGCAGCCAGGTCCTGCATGGCCAGCCGCATCCGTACATCCAGCGCCGAAAAGGGTTCATCCAGCAAGATGAGTGGGCGATCTTCCATCAAGGTACGAGCCAGCGCCACTCTCTGACGCTGTCCCCCCGACAATGCAGCGGGATATTTCGTGGCATGTTCGGCCAATCCGGTATGCGCAAGGATGGCTCCCAGCCGTGTGGGATCAATAGCTTCGCCGCGCAGCCTTGCACCAAGTGCTGCATTCTGGCGTACGGTTAACCATGGCAGAAGCCCCGGATCCTGTGCCATCAGCGCCACTGGACGTCGCCCGCTGATCTGGCCTGCGAAGGTTCCGCCGATGGGCAAGTCGGCAATAAGGCGCAAGAGGGTAGTCTTGCCCACCCCCGACGGTCCCAGAAGGGTGGTCCATTGCCCTGCAGGCAGCTCAAATCGGATTGGCGGGAACAGGGCTTGGTTGCCCATGTGCACCTGCCCCGCCAACACCAGTGACGTCATGCCTGCCCAAGACCCCAGAAGCCGATCTCCAGCCGCGTGGCATTGGTGAAATGGCGACATAGCCTTGACCAGCCCGGTCGGGTATCTGGTTCAGGCCCAAGGCGGTCGGTTATCGCGCGGTCAATCAGTGCGCCGGTATCACGGCAGAGCTTCTGGAATTCGTTCCCGCCATAGGTCTCGATCCAGTTGCGATAAGGGGTGTCGCCCGCTTCCTGAAGGAGCCGCGCGCCTATCTCGCCATAACCCATGATGCAAGGTGCCAACGCTGCCAGCAAGTCCAGGAAATCGCCAGAAAAACCGGCCTCCAGCACATAGCGGGTATAGGCCATGTTTGCAGGCGCCTCTTCAGCCGCCTCGAGTTCTGCTCGGGTGATGCCCTCGCCCTCGCAGATTTCGACATGGAGGGCCATTTCGAAATGTAGCAGCGCGTGTACGGTGGCGCTTGCCGCTTGCATCTCAGCCAGGTTTCCTGCCTTGACAACCGCAAGCGCCCAAGCACGCGAAAAATGGATCAGGAACAGATAATCTTGGCGCAGATAGTTCAGAAATGCTGCGCGAGGCAAGGTACCATCCTTCATCCCCTCGACAAAGGGATGATGAGTATAGTCATGCCATGGGGTGAGGCATTGCTCGCGCCACAGATCAAAGCTGCGGCCATAATCGGGCGCGATAAAATTCGTTCTGATATTCACTATTGTGTCTCCGGGTCAAAAGCCAGGTTCGAAACTGGCAGGATGCTGTCGATCAGGCCTGCCTCGTGCAAGAACGCCTCGAAACGAGCATAGCGGCCATGGTCGAGCGCCGCCGGGCTATGAGTGAAACGCGGCAATGTATCCACCCAAGCGCGGCTGTTCAGCTCATCTTTCAGATCAGGTGAGGTAGCAGAAAACACCTCGAAGGCCTCATCGGGGTGGTTGACCATATAGTGCGCCCCGCGTTCGACGGCGGCGAGAAAGCGGGTGATGAGATCGCGGTCGGGGCTGTCGGCGTTAGCAATGAAGATCAGCTCATCATAGGCGGGTAGCCCGGATTCCTCGGGAAAAAAGCAGCGGCCGTCACCGCCTGCAAGTTTCATCTGCGTCAACTCAAAATTGCGAAAAGCGCCAATCACGGCATCGACCTGGCCAGTCATCAGCGCCGGGGTCAGTGACCAATTTACATTGATCATCTCGACATCATCCATGGTTAGTCCGGCGCTTTGCAGCATGGCAGACATTACAGCCTCTTCGACGCCGGAGACAGAATAGCCAATCTTGCGACCTTTGAGGTCAGCGAGACTCTGTACTGGCCCCTTGGCATCAACCATCAGACAGTTCAGTGGCGTGGAAACAAGCGTTCCGACTCGCACCACCGGCATGCCTTCATGCACCTGCAGATGCAGTTGCGGCTGGTAGCTGACCGCCAGATCGGCCTTTCCGGCTGCGACCTGTTTGGGCGGATCTGTTGGGTCGGCGGGAGCGATGATCTCGACTTTCAACCCCTGATCGGTGAAATACCCCTTTTCTTGAGCCAGTATGATCGGCGCGTGGTCAGGGTTGATGAACCAGTCAAGGATCAGAGTCATTTTATCCTGCGCCATCGTTGGCGGCGTGAAGGCAAGGCCCGCAACCAAAGCTACGGCTAAGCGTTTGAGCATCACGAATTTTCTCCTGTTAGAATGGTGGGCGGATCAGCAAGAAGGACGATCTCGCCCGACCAGTGGGGGCGCAGCCGGTCAGCAGCACGCCATGAACGTAACCCGGAGCGACAAGCAAAAACCGTACGCTGCCCTGGGTCTGGAAAGGGACCGTCCACACCGAAATCTTCGACGCTCAGCCGAAGTGCATGGGAGATTACCGGTAACGGAGCCTCGCTCTCGTCACGCAGTTCGACGACGAAATCATCTGCGAGGAGATCGGATTTCGCGATAAAGCGATGGATAGCGCCATCAGGTTCTGGTGCATCGTCAAAGCGGAAGGAGAAGCTACGAAAACCTTGCATTTCATAGCGGACCAATTGCCCCAGCGGTGAGGGATCCAGCCCGATCAAAATTGCCAATGCCATCTGAGCCTGGATGAGCCCCAACATGGCCACAACCGGCCCCAACACGC
The DNA here is from genome assembly GCF_042656785.1 of Aquamicrobium segne. Taxonomy (NCBI): domain Bacteria; kingdom Pseudomonadati; phylum Pseudomonadota; class Alphaproteobacteria; order Hyphomicrobiales; family Phyllobacteriaceae; genus Aquamicrobium; species Aquamicrobium segne. The sequence goes on along the minus strand of NZ_JBHSLL010000052.1, from coordinate 12,442 downwards.
CTGCAGTTGTACAGGTGGCCAGTGTATCGGGCAGGCTGGGGAACACAGCGCGCAAGGACGGCGCGCCACCGCAGAAGCCGCCGACGTAGCCCGATAGTCCCAAAGCCGAAGCAGAGATCAGTGGCTTTTGCGTCGCCATGCAGCAATCTGACAATAAATAGCTGACGGCAAAACTGTCAGCGCAATCCAGCACCAGATCGGCGGTGGCGATCAGATCCGAAGCATTGTCGGGGGACAGCCAGGCGATATGCGGCATCACATAGGTTTCAGGGTTCAGTACGCGCGCAAAATCGGCTGCGGCCTGCACCTTGGGGCGCCCGATATAAGCGCCATAAATCGGCTGGCGATGCAGGTTCGATGCTTCGACGATATCAGGATCAACCAGTGTAATCCGTCCAACGCCCGCTCCGGCCAGATACTGCACTACCGGCACGCCGAGCCCACCTGCACCCACTACCAGCAGATGCGCAGCGCGGATGCGAGCCTGTCCGTGGCGCCCAACGCCAGACAAGATCATCTGACGAGCATAGCGGCTCATGTCACTACCTGCAGCCATTCGCGCACACGCCCTTCGGGGTCGGGGTTCCGCGTAACATCGGTCACGACCGAGACCACATCGGCCCCCGCGGCAAAAGCCGGCGCGGCGCGTTCAGGCCGTAACCCGCCGATGGCGACCAGCGGCGTATCGTCAATTCGCGCTCTCCATTCGGTCAGCTTTTCCACGCCTTGCTGATGCCATTTCATCTTTTTCAGGATCGTCGGCCAGATCGGGCCCAGCGCTATGTAATCCGGGCGCAGGGCCATCGCCCGAGCCAACTCATCCTCATCATGTGTCGAGACACCGAGCTTCAGTCCGGCCGCACGGATGGCGCCCAGATCGGCCGTGTCCAGATCCTCCTGACCCAAGTGAATCCAGTCGCAGCCTTCATCAATGGCTATGCGCCAGTAATCATTGACAACGAGAGTTGCACCATATTCCCGGCACAGAATTTGTGCATAGCGAATCTCGGCGCGGGTTTCTGCCTTCGATCGCTCCTTGACCCTCAGTTGCACAAGCTTCACACCAAGCGGTAGCATCCTCTCCAACCACTCGGATGAATCAAAAATCGGATAAAAGCGCGGCAATCTCATGTCAGAAACGCCTTGCCGATGACCGGGGTTGAAGGTACGGCCATATCAATCGGCTCTATTGGCTCGGCGATGAATGCCGCGCGCCCGGCCTGAACAGCCAGTGCCATCGCTTGCGCCATAGCAACCGGATCACCTGCCTTGGATACGGCCGTATTCAGCAGCACAGCATCAAAGCCCAACTCCATTGCCTGTGCGGCATGTGAAGGCAGACCGATTCCGGCATCAATGACCATCGGAACATCAGGGAAATGCGCTCGAAGGCTGCGCATTGCCCGTACATTGCTGATCCCCAGCCCCGACCCAATCGGCGCTCCCCACGGCATCAGTATCTGACAGCCTGCGTCAAGCAGCCGATCGCATACAATCAGATCCTCGGTGCAATAAGGAAAGACCTCGAAGCCATCGTCGGCCAGGATCCGCGCTGCCTCAACCAGTCCGAACACATCGGGCTGCAGCGTATCTGCATTGCCGATTACCTCCAGTTTAATCCACCTGGTATCAAACACCTCGCGCGCCATGTGGGCGGTAGTGACTGCCTCTTTGACGGTATGGCAGCCCGCAGTGTTGGGCAGGATGTGAACGTCCAACTCGCTGATCAACTGCCAGAAGGCTTGCCCGCCACCTTGTTCTCGCCGCAGGCTGACAGTAGCAACATCAGCGCCCGAGGCGCGAAAGGCATCGGCAAGTATAGACGGTGAAGCATAGCGAGCCGTGCCCAGCATCAAGGCGCTGTCCACTTCAACCCCGTAAAAGCGCGGCATTGATTAGCCTCCCTGCATAGGAGCGACGACCTCAATGCAGTCGCCATCAAAGATCTGGGTCGTGGCGCGGTGTCCGGCAGGCACGAAATCACCATTGCGCGCGGTCGCAACCTTGCCGTCAAAGCCGTTCTCCGTCAGCAGACCGGCGAGTGTCGTAGCAGTGGTTTTGCGAGGTTCCCCGTTGAGAGTGATATTCATATCCGATCAGCCTCCATAAACTCTGGGATAGTGCCGGTTTCGAGGTGTTCCGCGACCATCGTGGCAACGGCAGGTGACAGAAGAAAACCATGGCGATAAAGACCGTTCACAAACAGTGTGTCGCCATGGCGCCGCAACCGCGGCAGATTATCTGGAAAGGCTGGACGGGCATCAGCGCCGGTTTCCAGTACTTCGGCTTCACCAAAAGCCGGATGCAAGGCATACGCCGCTGTCAGAAGTTCCAGCATCGAGCGGACGGAAACTACGCCACGTCGATCACTTTCGATCATCGTCGCGCCCACCATGAAGATTCCATCTCCACGTGGGACGATATAGATAGGATTTCGAGGATGCAGCAGCCGTACCGGGCGCGACAGCGTCAGATCAGTGCAACGTAGAACTAGCATCTCGCCGCGCACGCCGCGCAGATCATGCAACTTGTCTCGCGCGGCAAGGCCGCGCGCATCAATGATCAGATCCGGGATAGTCGCAGGAGGCTCACGGTAAAATGGCACGCCTTTTGCTTCCAAATTCTGCTGCAGTTGACGCAAGGCGTCTCGCGGAGAGAGGTGCGCCTCCCTTTCATAAAACAATGCTGCTTTGGAGCGTCCAGCCAGATCTATTTCTAGTGCTGCAATGTCGGGTTCGTTCAACAGACGATGTCCGTGCGTGCGCCGGGCAAAGCGCATCAACTCACCGCGGTCGCGGGACAACGCTAACACGAGTGTGCCGTTATGACTGACGCAACCGGTATTCCGCTCCCACCAATCAATAGCGGTGACCCCATGCCGCTCGACTGGCTCCTCAGATGACTCGCGCTCACACCAAGGGGCCAGCATGCCGCCTGCCCACCACGAACAAGCATGAGGGCCGGGACTGCGTTCGGGGTCGACGACTTCAACACTATAGCCGCGTGAGGTCAGTTCGGTTGCGACCACCAGCCCCATGACTCCCGCTCCAAGAATACGGATCATCTCGTCACTTCCATTGCGCATAGAAGTGATGCACGGGACCGTGGCCCGAGCCTATTTCCAACTGGTCAGCGGCGGCAATTGCACTTTGCAAATAACTATGCGCACCAATAACTGCATCAGGCACATCCAAACCCTGCGCCAGACCCGCTGCGATAGCGGCTGACAGCGTGCAGCCTGTGCCATGCGTATTGGATGTAGGGTTGCGCATCGCGGTCAGGGAATGAAGCTTCGGTCCGATTAATATATCGGTACAGATCGGACCTGCAGCATGGCCACCCTTCATCAGCACCCATTTCGGCCCGAGTACCAACAGCGCCCGGCCCTGCGCCTCCATTTCTGTCGGATCTCCGGCAATTGAGCTATCAAGGATTTCGGCAGCTTCAGGCAGATTCGGTGTCAGGATTGAGGCTATTGGCAGCAATTCCGACTGCAACGCCGCAATGGCTTCCGCTTCAAGCAATCGGTCACCGGATTTGGCAACCATAACCGGATCAAGCACTATAGGCAGGTCGCAGTCGCGCAGGCTTTCCGCGACTGTGCGGATCAGCTCGGGCTGGCCGAGCATGCCGATCTTGACAGCTGCAACCGCCAGATCTTCGAAGACCGTCTCGATTTGCGCACGCACAAGCGATGAGGGCATGGCTTCAATCGCCGTTACCGCAACGGTGTTCTGGGCCGTAATCGTGGTTAAAACACTGGCACCATAAACGCCTAGCGCCGAGAACGTCTTGAGGTCGGCTTGAATGCCCGCCCCTCCGCCGCTGTCGGATCCCGCTTTGGTCAATGCGATTGCTGTCACGTCGCCCCCACTTAGACCGACGGATTGGTACGGGGGCATTGCCCGGCAAAATTGCCGCGCATCGTTTAACTACCCGTTCCCTCCGCCGGCATTACCCGGATCAGGTTCGATGGGTCGGCTTGACGCCTCTCAGCCCGGATCACTCAGGGCACCCCAACGAGTATGTATGCACACACTATTGGAGAAATTTGCGAATGGCAAGGGGCGTAAAAATATCAGAGATATTCCAGTAATTTTCCTTTATGAATACCTCTATCGTTAATTGCGCATATCAGTCTTATTTTCTTGAAGTTGCTATAGACATCTCATCTTTACATGTAGTGTACGGCCAATTATTTGCCTTAATCAGTCGAGCCGACCTTGAGTGACATCGCTTAAACTGCAACAAGACCTGCCTTTTAATACATCCCTGAGCTGGGCACCCGCAAAATCCTTCTACGAATTTTGCGAGGCGTAATACCAAAGGTCCTGGATGTTGCCCCATCCAGGACGCCTCAATCGCCGGCGCGGCCCATCCGGGCCGCTTGGCTTTCGCGCCAGCGGGCGCGGCGCGCGGTCGCGCGCTCCAACGGTCAATCATATTGACCGTTGGTATAACGGGTGCTCGTTGAATCCCTCTTGTTCTCCAAACGACGCCGTTGTGTCCGTGTCATTTTGGGATAAGCAGCTCTACCGCCGAGGTTTTGCGGGCATCCAGCTGGTGGCCGTTATCAGTTTCTCTCGTCAATTCATCACATGCGTCCTGTCGACTGGCTTGGTTCGTGACCAGGAACGAATATCGGTGCCACTTGGGTTCTGGAAAACGGATAAGCCAAACTCCGGGAGGAGTGCGAGCAGATGGTCAAATATGTCTGCCTGGATCCCTTCATATTCCACCCACGCGATCGTGTTAGCAAAACAATAAAGCTCCAGCGGCAGCCCTTCAGGACCTGGCTCGAGTTGTCGCACCATTACGGTCATATTCTTATGTACCCTGGAATGATTGCGCAAATATGCATCAACATAGGCACGGAATGTACCGATATTCGTGACACGGCGCGTGTTCGCCGGCACTTGCGCGCGCGTACCCAGCCTGGAGTTCCACTCATCCAACTCTTCGCACTTATTCGTTAAATACTCTTCCAGTGGCGCAAAGGAGACGAGCCTTTCCAGATCGGCCTGGTCGAGAAAGCGAATGCTGGTCTGCTCCAGATTGAGTGAACGCTTGATTCGTCGTCCGCCTGATTCCTGCATGCCTCGCCAGTTCTTGAACGGCTCTGTCACCAGTTTGCGGATGGGAAGTGTGGTTATGGTCTTGTCAAAATTCTGCACCGTTACCGTGTGAAGCGCTATTTCGAGAATGTTGCCATTGACATCCAGACTCGGCATCTCGATCCAGTCTCCCACCCGCACCATGTCGGTGGAAGAGATTTGAATTCCGGCAACCAGTGACAGGAGAGTGTCCTGAAAGATAAGTATGAGCACTGCGGTTATCGCGCCAAGACCAGACAGAAGGAGTATTGGAGAGCGGTCTGTGACAACCGCGATAATCAGAATTGTTGCAAGGATGTAGATCGCAATTTTTGCGACCTGAATGTACCCCTTGATCGGCTTCAACCTGCCTTGAGGGCTACGATGATACACAGTGTCAATAATATTTACTGCGGATGCTATCGCCAGCGCCACTGTCAGGATAATGAACGCACTGGCAACATTTCGGACGATGGCCACAACAGCGTCCGGCAAATCTGGCACAAAGGCGATACCGCCTGCGATGAGCAGAGCGGGAATGATGTTGGCCAATCGTTCAATGACACTGTGGCGGCGAAGTTCCTTGTCCCGACCATAGGCGGTTTTCGCCAGGATGCGCTTCAGAACACGTAGCAACACCGCTTTGACCAGGAAATTCGCCGCAAAGGCAGCCAAGACGAGAACAGCCAGCAGCGCGAATGAAGAAAGCCAAGAGTGGCTTTGAAAAAACAAGTCGATAGTTTTCATGGCAAACTAAATAATTCTCGTAGTATCATCGCTTACCGGATCAGATTTAAATGGAAGCGTGTTGTTGACGGAGCACGAACAACCAAGGATATATTTTGGCACCTTCTGACATATCGATCTAATGCGACATAAGAATGGGGACCGGACAATTCTCCAACAGAGAGCGCGTCATTCCTCCGAGGATTGCCTGGCGCAACCGCGAGTGTACAAAAGCGCCCATGACAAGTAGGTCTACCTGCTGGTCAGTGACAAATTGGCGAATAGGGAACCCTTCGTCCTCGCCCGGGACAGCGGCAATAACAGATATCTCCGACCCGATCCCATATCGAGATAAATACGTCACGAGTTCGTCGGCGGACCGAAGTCCCTCTGACCCTTTCGTATCAATAACGGTGGCGATTGCGACATGATCTGCCCCGAGAAACAAATCCAGCCCATCCCGAACCGCACGCGCCGCCTCGGCACTTCCATCCCATGCGATCATCACCCTCCGGGGAGTTTCAAATTTGTCGTCCGGGGTGATCAGCACCGGACGACCCGAATCGAACAGCGCATGCTCGATCGCTGTGCGGGCCCTGCTGGAATCAGATGGGTCAGGGGCTTGCAGCACTGTCAGGTCATGCAGGCGTGCCAACGCAATGAAACGAGAATACCGGCCGTCGAACGGTGAATGCGCATGTTCGACGTCGATAGGCACGCCGAGTTCGCGCGCTCTTTGCTGGACGACCTGGGCGATCTGGCCGGACCGTGTCTCAATACGGTCCGTCTCCTGCGCAATCCAGATAGATGACGAGCCGAGCGTCAACGGAAAGGGCTGCAACAGGACAGGTGCGAACACACAGACCGTCACCCTGGACTGATACGCCCGGGCGAGGCCCAGTCCATAATCAAGCACCGGGCCGGGCATCTCGTCATCACCGGAAAGTGCCACCAGCAGGTTTTTCAGTCGGTTGTTCTGGGTCATGTCTTCCATATTCCATTGAAATATCGCCGTCATGGCGCGTTTTCGATCAGCTGGCTTTCTCGGGAACCTTGCCGTGCGCGGCTTGTTTTGCGGATGTTGACAATCGCCGGCCTGCGCTTGGCGGAGTGAGGGAGACGGCTTTGCCGGTATCCTTGCGAATACGATCCGACAACAGGCGCAATCCGTTCAGCACGACCAGGACGGTTCCGCCTTCATGGCCGATAACCGCCAGCGGCAATGGCAGATCGAAAAACAGGCCGCCGGTGACAAGCACCACCATGGCGCCAATGGCGACGGCGAGGTTCTGCCGGATAATGACCGCGGTGCGACGCGCCAGCCGATGTGCGTGGGCGAGCCTTTCCATATCTTCCGAAAGCAGAGCCACATCTGCCGCCTGGAGCGCGACCTCCGAGCCTGCCGCGCCCATGGCGATGCCGACATCGGCGCGGGCAAGTGCGGCAGCGTCGTTCACGCCGTCGCCCACAAAGGCGACCTTGCCGCTTGCCGCCAGTTCGCCGACTTCCTGCACCTTGTCCTGAGGCAGCATCTCGGCATGGATTTCGTCCGGCTTCAGTCCAAGCTTGGCGCCGATGCGTAGCGCCACCGGCCTGCGATCTCCCGTCATCATGACGATTCGGCGTACGCCGCTGTCGCGCAGGGCGACCAAAGCGGGAGCGGAGCTGTCCCTGGCCTCATCCGCTACGCTGACTGCGCCCAGCACAGTGGCACCACGCCCGAGAAAAATTACCGTTTGGTTGTTGCCGACGATCTTCTGCAACTCGGGCCGATCGATTCGTGCGCCCATTTCATCAACCAGATACGAGTTGCCGGCCCATACTGGGCCAAGCGCGTCGAACCCTTCTATTCCGACACCTGGTCGAGCGGTCACGTCGACCACATCTGCTATGTTGAGATCACGGGTCGCCACCTCCCTGCGGATCGCAGCGGCGATATGGTGTTCCGAATGCACTTCGAGGCCACCGAGCAGCGACAGGAAGCGGCTTTCGTCGCCGTCCAGCGCGACCACCTGCGTCACCTCTGCGCGGCCGGTCGTCAAGGTCCCCGTCTTGTCGAACGCGAACGTGTCGACGGCCGCGAGCGTTTCGAGAGCGGCACCCCCCTTGAAAAGCACGCCGCCCCGTGCTGCGGCCGACAGGGCCGACAGGATGGCAGCGGGCACCGATATGACGATGGCGCAGGGGCTGGCCGCGACCAAGAGCGTGGCGGCCTTGTAGAGCGCCAGCTCCCAGTCTCGTCCCAGCCAGTAGAAGGCAGCGAAGGCGACCACGGCACCCGCCAGGACCGCAATGGTATAGCGCTGGCCGAACCAGGAGCTGAACCGCTCGGAGGGGGCCTTTGTGGCCTGCGCCTCGGTCACCAGCAAGATCATGCGGGCAATCGTGCTCTCGCCAACCGTCCTGGTGACCGACACCTCCAGCACGCCGTCGAGATTGACGGTGGCCTCGAATACCTGCTCGCCGGGCTCCTTGGAGACGGGCATGGATTCGCCAGTGATATTGGCCTCGTCGATGCCGCCACGCCCGCTCATGACCACGCCGTCGGTCGGCACTCGTGCGCCGGGGCGCAGTACCACCACATCGCCGACGGCAAGTTCGGCCGCCGAAACCTCATCGACCCTGCCGTCCGTGCGCTTGCGCAGCGCCGTTTCCGGCCGAAGCGCCATTAGCGCCTCGATCGCGCGGCGCGCGCGCCCCAGCGCCCGATGCTCCAGCGTGGTGGAAATGCTGAAGAGTGTCAAAAGCACGGCACCCTCGAAAGGCGCGCCGACCACGGCGGCGGCGATCGCCGCGACGACCATCAGCAGGTCGATGTCGAGGATGCGTTCCCGCCAGAGCGCGACCAGCGCCCGCCATGAGGCCGGCATCCCGCCGGCAAGATAGACGAGTGCCAGGCCCAGCGGGCCAAGGAAAGCCAGATCCCCGCCGAACAGCCACCTGCCGGCGCTGGCCAGAACCATTCCCAGAACGGTTGCCAGGGACAGCGCCATCGGAAAATCCAATGATAAAGACTGCTTCACATCATTCTCTCACTTGCCTTGACGGGAGTTACCTCAACCCAGAGATCCGGCATTGCCCGTCGCGTAGCATTCTCGCTTTGCCTGATCTGCATTGCAGTTCGTTGCATCTAACGGACAACGATGACTGGCATCGAGGCCCGGGCCAGGACATCTGCTGTCTGGCTGCCAAGAGCGATGCGGCTCATACCGGTGCGGCCATGCGATGCCATGACGATCACGTCGCAGCCATATTTATCAGCGCTGTCCAGGATGGCGGGCGCCGCCAGCCGATCAGGCACATGCACGGCCTCGATCTCGATCCCCAATTGCCCGGCACGTTTTATCACAGGCTCAAGAATAGCCTGTGCGGCACGGCGCTGAGTCTCTTCATAAGCTTCCATTTCGGCCGCATCGGGCGTCCACAACTCGAAGGAATAAGCAAATTGGCCACCTGGAGCCTCCGTCGAGGTCATCGTCGTGACCCGTGCACCATGCAGCCTGGCCAGAGCAAGGCCATGTGCCACACCGGCCTGCGACAGTTCGGATCCGTCTGTGGGAAGGAGTATATGGGTGTACATAACAAAGTCATCCATAGTTTTACAATCCAACTTGCCGTCAATTGCGTTGCTTTTTTGCGCCTTAAAGGCGCAATCTTCAAACCTTGATATGATCATGTTTTTCGTACATTTTAATGTGGTTCTTCTACTTTCCTGCGCTTGAGGGAGCGATTGGTGCATCGCTGACTTTTAGCGAAGAATTTCCGAGCGCTTCGCAAACAACGACCCGGGCTTCAAAGCCGTCCTCGTGCCCCTCCCGCGGTGACCGCAGTTCGATCCGACCGCCGATGCCGGCAGCGATAGTCCTGGCGATAGCCAAGCCGAGGCCCGCGCCATCGGCCTGCGCCCGGCCCCGCTCGAACGGTTCGGCCAGGCGGGCAAGGAGATCCGGCGCAACGGCTGGTCCGGCATTGGCAACGCACAACTCGCCATCCGCTGCCAGCGTCACCTGTACCGGTTCTTGCTGCGAGCCGTGCTTCAGCGCGTTCTCGATAAGGTTCCGCGCCAGGATCGCGAAGGCATCGGGGTCGATATGCGAGAGTGCGGGAACATTGGGTAAAACCAGCTCGATGCGGCCAGCATTGTCTGCGCTCGCGGTCATTTCGTTCACCACCATGCGGAGAATAGCGGCGAGATCGGTCGGCTCCACCGTCCGAAGCCGCGCCCCTTCGGCTCTCGCCAGTTGCATCAGCTTTTCCGACAGCCTGGAAAGCCGGCGCAGGGCCGCCTCGATTTCGCGGGCACGGTCGCGCGCGGCCTTGTCCGATGTTTCGATGATCAGCCTTTGCGTTTGCGCAAGCGCCGCCGCGACCGGCGTGCGCAGTTCATGCGCGGAATTGGCGGCAAAGCTGCGTTCGGCTTCCAACGTGCGCCGGAGGCGCTCCAGCAAACGATTCACTGCCAGCGCATTCGGCAAAATCTCCGAAGGTAGGCCTTGTGCGGAAATGGGTGTCAGATCGCCTGCACCCCGGACCTCGATGTCCGAGCGGAAGCGCCGGAGCGGCACCATCGACAGGCGCACGACAGCCCATACCCCGATCAGGCCGACAGGAACGAGCAGGCCGAGCGGCAGCGCCAGTCCGAGCAAGGTCTGCCATGCCACCGCGCGCCGCCGCGCCAGCGGCTCGGCGACGGAAATGGTGACCGTGCCCTGAAGTGCCGCGTCGGAATAGATGCGGTGCGTGGGAGTATTCGCAAATCCCATGCCCATGAATGGCGGAAAGGCGGACAAATCGGCCTTGTGCGAGCGCAGCAGTACCCGACCTTCCGCATCTCGCACCACATAGGTGAAGTATTCATCGTGCTCGCGCATCGTCGCGACGCTCTGGCTCGGCTCGTCATCGCTGTCCCGGCCGATGACGTCGCGAACGGCCAGCGGCAGAAGGCGCTGGCCGGTTTCCTCGAGGGCGCTGTCGAAGACCTCGTTCATCTCGTGGCGAAGCTTTTGCGTGGTCACCGCGGCCGCTGCCACCCAGAGCAGGGTCATGCCCAGACCCAGCCAGAGCGACAGCCGCCATTGCAGGCTTCGAGGCGCAATCATCGGCTGCTACCCAGCCGATAGCCGATCCCGCGCACCGTATCGATGACCGAATGCCCCAGTTTCTTGCGCAGACGGCTGACATGAACCTCGATCGTGTTGCTCTCCACCTCGGTGCCGAAGGGATAGAGACGTTCTTCCAGCTGCGTCTTCGAAATCACCTGACCGGGGCGCTGGACGAAAGCCTCGAACAGCGCCCATTCCCGCGCCGTCAGATCGATGGAGCGGCCATTGCGCATGACTGTCCTTGCGGCAAGATCGACCTGAAGACCGCCAACCTCGACCAGCGGGTTAGGATTGCCACTGTAGCGACGCGCCACGGCGCTCAGCCGTGCCGACAACTCGGACAGGTCGAAGGGCTTGATCAGATAGTCGTCCGCCCCGGCATTGAGCCCGGCGATGCGATCGGAAATCTGGTCCAGCGCCGTCAGGATGATAACCGGCGTAACGCTGCCCTTGCGGCGCAGATCGCGCAGGAAGGCGATACCTTGCCCGTCGGGAAGCATGAGGTCGAGCAGGACGAGATCATAGGCGGCGCTATCCAGATGGTCCAACGCCGCGTCGAGGCGGGTGACCCAGTCGACCGAATGACTGTCCGCCGCGATGTGATCACGCACCGCTGCACCGAGGATCGTGTCATCTTCCACCAGAAGGATTCGCATCTGCCGCCCCTGCTTCTCGCTCGCATGCTGCCTCGCGAACCTGTCAGTCTGCTGACGAACGGGTTGGCGGGGCTTCAGCTATTCGTCAGGAACAGATGTCATCTTTAACGCATGCGATCACTGATACAGGACAAATGACATGACGAAGCCGATATGGATAGTCGCCCTCCTTCTTGTCATGGCCGGATCCGGCACCGCCTTGGCCGATGACGACTGCCATATTCCCATGAGTCAGTGGCAGCCGCGCGAAGCGGTACAGAAGATGGCCGAGACACGCGGCTGGCAGGTAAGCCGCATCAAGATCGATGACGGTTGCTATCAGGTCCGGGGTCTCGACGAGACCGGACAGGCATTCAAGGCGAAAATCGATCCCGAAACCCTTTCAGTCGTCAAGATGAAGCGCAAGGAACGGCATGAAGGCGACGATGGACCGCGCGAGCGGCGGCAGTCTTCCGGACCCGGCACGGGCGGCCCTTCGGGCACCCTGCCTGCAAACAAGTTGTTCGAGACGGGCAAGCCGCCGAAAAGTGTTGTGAAGTGACCTGGCTCTTCCTCCACACTCACCGCCATCTCCCAACGAGAGGAAAGTAGACCGTGTCCCAAAATTCTGCTCGCTATTCGAAAACCATGGTGGTCATTCACTGGCTGACCGCCCTCCTGGTGCTCGGTGCCTAGCTGACCGCAGAGGGCGGTCGCGAAGTGGTTCAGCGCCCGCCTGCGCTGCATTTCACACTGGGGCTGGCGGTGCTGGCTCTCGTGGTGCCGCGCCTGATCCTGCGGCTGGCGGTGGCGGCGCCTGTCGATTTATGTTTGAAACTGGGACTCACGTAGTGAGTGATTTCAATGGCTTGTTTGAGATTGAAGT
>NZ_JBHSLL010000051.1:0-103009 GCF_042656785.1 Aquamicrobium segne | reverse complement strand
TAGTCTCAATTGGAGTGTAACTTTCTCGCACAGAATGCCAGAGTCTCAGATTGAAGTGTAAATCGACAAGCGTGTACTCGTTGATGTAATTGGACGGGATCAGCATGTCGGCCTTCGAGGCCTTTACGCGCAGCGCGATGTTGTTGAAGTCGCGATGCGGGGTCGGGTGCGAGATGGTCTCGACAACCTCGATGTTCTGCTCCTTCAGGCGCTCGACCATGATCTTGGCCATGTTCGAACCAAACGGGCCGTCTTCATGTACGATCGCTGCGGTCTTGACCGGGTTGCCGGCCTTCTCGTTCAATAGTTTGAGGTTCTCGAGAGCAACGTTGGTGCACTTGGTCACGCCCGGCGTGAAGCGGAACACATTGTGCAGGCCACGCTCGACGATCGCCTCGGCGGTGCCGATGTTGAAGACCTGAGCAAGGTCGTACTTGGCGGCAGCCTGCGAGGACGCGAGACCCAGAGCCGAAGCAGATGCACCGATAAAAGCGCAAGCTCCGGCTTCCGCCAGCGTGTCGACTGCAGATGCAGCGACTTCTGGGCGGCTCTGCGCGTCAACGACGACGAGCTCGATCTTTGCTCCTCCCATGCTCTTGATGCCACCAGCAGCATTGATCGCCTCAGCAGCGAACTTTGCACCAGCTGCGGACTGGGTGCCGTTGTAAGCGAGGTTGCCAGTCAGCGGCTCAACCACGCCAACCTTCACCACAGCGGTCTGCGCGCGCAGGATGGACGGCATTGACAGACCACCAACGAGCGCAGTGGCACCCGTAGCTTTAAGTAATGTACGACGATCGATCGTATGGGCCATTTCAATCTCCTAGTGTTCACCGACGGTTAAAATTGTTTGCAGCCTTCCCGCCGTCATCGGTCCAGCCAAGGGTTTGAAGCCATTCTCGCCTTCTCGAAGGCTTGGATCCGCTCCAGGTAGGTCAATGTCATTTGCAACTCATCCAGCCCCCGCAGGATGGCGTCCCGTGCAAACGGGTCAATCTTGACGGGGAAGGTTCCGAGATTACCCGGCAGCACAAGCTGTTCAGCTTCAAGGTCGACAGTGACCTCGACGTCCGGATACTGCGCCAGATGGTTGGCCAGGGCCTCGCAATGGGCAGTCGGAAGGGTTACCGGGATGATGCCGTTCTTCAGCGCGTTATTGTAGAAAATGTCGCCGAAGCTCGGCCCAATCAGGGCCCGGATACCGTGGTCGGCGAGCGTGTAGACCGCGCCTTCGCGCGATGAACCGCAGCCAAAATTGTCCTCGACCAGCAAGATTGTCGCTTTCTCAGCGCCGGGCCGGTTAAGTGGGAATTCCGCACACAACTCGCCGCTCTCGTCGCGACGAATGTCATGGAAGAGGAACTGGCCATAGCCCTGCGCGCGGTCTGACTTGAGAAAGCGGCCTGGAATGATCTGGTCGGTGTCGCAGTTGACACCCGGGATCGCGACTACAGTGGAGGTTTCCCTGGTGAAAGCCTTCATCGCGCACTCCTCACAGCTTGCGCACGTCGGTCAGCGCGCCGGTCACGGCAGCCGCCGCTGCCATTGCCGGGCTGACGAGATGCGTGCGTGCGCCAGGTCCCTGACGGCCAACGAAATTGCGGTTCGAGGTCGATGCACAGCGTTCGCCCTGCCCGACAACATCGCCGTTCATCGCAGCGCACATCGAGCAGCCGCTCTCTCGCCACTCGAACCCTGCGTCGCGGAATATCTGCGCAATGCCTTCGGCCTCGGCCTGCGCTTTTACCTGTGTCGAACCGGGCACGATGATCGCCTGCACCGCCGTCTTGCGGCCCTTCAACACTGCCGCCGCGGCGCGCAGGTCTTCGATCCGGCTGTTGGTGCACGAACCGATGAAAACCTTATCGATCTTCAGCCCGTCGAGTTTGGTGCCGGGGGTCAGGTCCATGTATTCCAGCGACTTCGCCGCTGCCTTGCGCTTTTCGACGCTCGCGAAACTGGCCGGGTCGGGCACATGCGCGGTGATCGCGATGGCGTCTTCCGGCGACGTGCCCCAAGTCACCATCGGCGCGATGTCGCGGCCTTCCAGCACCACTTCACGGTCGAACACCGCCTCGTTGTCGCTCGGCAGTTCGCGCCATGCAGCTACAGCTGCATCCCATTCCTGTTCGGACGGCGCAAAGTGCCGACCGCGAATGTAGTTGAACGTCGTCTCATCCGGAGCAACCATGCCGAGGCGTGCCGCGGCCTCGATCGACATGTTGCACAGTGTCAGGCGTCCCTCGATCGACAGACCGCGCACCACCTGGCCAGCATATTCGATAGCATAACCGCCCGCGCCCGCCGCGCCGATCTGGGCGATCAGCGCCAGCACCACATCCTTGGCCGTCACACCGTGTCCGAGCGAACCGTTGACGGTGACGCGCATCGTCTTCGGGCGCACCTGCCACAGCGTCTGCGTCGCCAAAACATGCGCATTTTCCGACTGGCCGATGCCAAACGCGATCGCGCCCAACGCGCCTTGTGTGGACGTATGGCTATCCGAGCACACGATCGTCAGTCCCGGCAGAGTGATGCCCTGCTCGGGTGCGACCACGTGCACGATGCCTTGTTCGCGGCTGTTGAGCCCGAAATGGCGCACACCGCCCCATTCCATGTTCTCGTCGAACGTGTCGATCATCTTCGCGATCGCCGGGCTCGCCGCATCGGCTGCGCTGCGCCCCAGCGTCGGCACATAGTGATCGGCAACGCCAAATATCTGCTTTGGACGCCGCGGCTTCAGCCCCCGACGTTTCAGGTCCGCGAACGCATGAAAACTGCCTTCGTGAATCATGTCGCGGTCGATGTAGAGCAACGACGGGCCGGCCGGATGACGCAATATTTCATGCGCCTCCCAGATCTTTCCGAACATTGTCCGCGCTTCGCTGGTCATGCTTTCACTGTCCTGTCATTGCGGCTTGGGACCGCGCGTCATTGAGATGCACGGCCCGGCAATCACTAAGCCTGCGCCCGGAACGCCTCGGCGATATCGCCCGCGGAAGCGGTCCACACGCCCTCATGCGCCACGATATAGTCGAGCACCTCGCGCAGATATTCGATGCGGTACGGCATCCCCGAAACCCAGGAATGCAGCGGCAAGCTCATCACCCGGCCGCCATAGTCCGCGCTCTCGCGATAGAGCACATCAAATCGGTCCTTGACCTGCTGCACCCACTCGACTTCCGAATGGAAGTACTCGTTGGACACCACGCGATCGTCGGTCTCGTAGGCAAGTGGCATAGCCAGAAGCGGACCATCCTTGGTGCGCATCTCGTAGGGCAGATCGTCATTCGCCCAGTCGAGGCCATAGGTGACGCCGTTGCGTGCCAATATTTCCGGCGTGTTGAAGCCCTGCGCGCGGCCAGGCGACAGCCAGCCCTCGACCGCCTGGCCTGAGCCCTCGCGCAACAGAAGCAGCGTCTCGGCAACGATCGCGTTTTCCTCGTCGGTCGTCAGGCCGGAATGGTGTACCTTGCCCATGTCGAGACCATGCGCCACGACTTCGTGGCCGCCATCGACAACCGCCTTGACCACAGCCGGATAGCGCAAAGCAATGATGCCGTTGACCGCAAAGCTCGACGTCAGGCCCATTTCCTTCAGAAGCGTCAGAACGCGAAATATGCCGACGCGATTGCCGTAGTCACGGTTGGTGAAGTAGCGGAAATCCGGATAGGGCATCGACAATGCGCCGGGCGCTTTGAACGGCTTTGCCGGCATGTCCAACGGGAAGTGCTGGACATGGGTCACGATCGACAGCGCCACCCGTGCGCCGTTCGGCCACTGGATCGGCTTGCGCTCGAACATGTCGGACCAGTCGTAACGATCGTGGTCCATGCCATAGTGGCGCTCGGGATAATCGAGATAATCCTCTGGAAGCGGCATTAGCGACCTCCCTCTCTATGCGCGGCCATGGCAGCGATCATCGCGTCATAGGCTCCGCTTGCATGATAGGCTTGCGCAATCTCGCGTCCGGTGGTCTGCCATACGCCGTCATGACCGGCGATGTATTCGATAGCCTCGGCAAAGGCGTCGATGCGATGCGGCTGGCCCACAAGATAAGGGTGCAGCGGAATGCACATCACCGTACCGCTCTCGTCAGCTTCCTTGTAGAGCTGGTCGAACTGGCGCTTGATGATCTCGCCGTAGTGGCGCGGTGTCACCTTCTGACTGTTGTAGACGATGACATCGTTCATCTCGAGCGAGTACGGCATCGAGATCAGCTTGCCAGATTTCACCTTGACCGGCATCGGCTGGTCGTCATGAAACATGTCGCAGGTGTACTGGATGCCGGCTTCTGCGAGGATATCCATGGTCCACATGTTGTTCGACAGCGCCGGCGACAGCCAGCCCGCAAGTTTCTGACCCGTATGCTTACGCACCGTGTCGAACGCGTCGCGAATGATCTCGCGCTCCTGCTCGATCGTCATGTTATAGACGTAGCGGGTATTGTAGATGCCGTGCGAGAAGAACTCCCAGCCGCGATCCGCACAGGCTTTGATGATCTCAGGATGGTGATCGCACAGGGCCACGTTAAGCGAGACGGACCCGCGGAATCCCGCGCGATCCATTGCGGCCATCATGCGCTGCCAGCCGGCACGGTTGCCGTAGTCGCGATGCGAATATTGCAGCACGTCGGGGTTCGGGCGCCCCCATGGCGTGCGCGTCGGATTGTTCGGCGGATTGTATTCGTAGAACTCAATGTTGGGCGCGATCCAGACAGCAATCTTCTTGCCGTCCGGCCAGGCGATCTTGGGACGCCCCGGCCAGGGCAAATAGTCGTAGAGACCGAGGTCGGATTGCATGACCGTCTCGCTCATCTCAACGCGCCTCAGGCTGGTAGGCTTCATACCATGCGATTGCGTCTGCAACCGGGATGACGTCGCCGTACTTTACCGAAATGTCGTAGAGGTTGGCAAAGTGCGGGCTCTCGTGCTTGTCCGCGACACACTCTTCCGGAACGATGACGCGGTAGCCACGCGAGATTGCGTCGACGACGCATGCGCGCACGCAGCCTGACGTGGAGCCACCGGTCAGTACGACCGTATCACACTGATGCCAGACCATCAGCGACTGCAGATTGGTCTCGTGGAACGGCGAAGCCATGCGCTTGTTGATAATGATGTCCTTGACGCGATCGATCTTCAGGCGCGGGTCAAAATCCGCCCGACGCGAACCAACCTTGATGTTCTGGAGCGAGTCCGGCGTGTCGGTACGTGTACCCCACACACCGCAGTCTTCACCGGATTCCATGTAGGCCACGTAGGTCCAGGTGACCGGCAACCCCTTCTGGCGCGCCAGATCTGAAAGCTGATTGACGTAGTCGAGCTGCTTCGGATCCGTTTCATAGGCGGTATTGAACTCACCGACTGCCGTATAGGAGCATTGCAAGTCGATATTGATGAGCATCGGCTTTTTGCCGAACCCGAAACGTCGCCGTGTGGGGTTAGCTTTGGCGTGCTCAAAAATCTGACGCGCTGTTAGCGATGATAGTTCCATGACGCCCTCCAATCGGCAACAAACTATTCCAGCAGGCCGGCAGCCCAACCCACACCACAAGAATATAATGTTATCTCTTTATGCCATTTGTAAAGCTATTTTTGGCAAGATTCCATCATATCAAACGCGATGAACTACATCACGGTCGCTTCTTCGTGGATTGGAGGACAAGAGGGGTTGAAGCCACCAATAGGGTCGGCTGAAGGTGTCAGATATTCGCTGCGCAAACGGACATGGCCGTTGCGTGGAAAAGACCCGACCCTGCGTCGGCTATCCAAAACCTCAGACGTCAGGAATTTTGGAGGAGAAAATCCTTGCCCGGCTCGCGCCGCAGCGACAAGCGGTACTCATATCGATCAGCCCGGTAAAAGATCTCCGCAGCATAGAACGGAACTGCCTGCTTGTTGAAAAACAGCCGGTTGACACGCATCAGCGGAGCACCAACCGGTATTTCCAGATGCTCGGCGGCAATCTCATCGGCAAGTGTAGCAGTCATCACCTGCTCCACATGTTCGACATCTGCCCCCGCGCGTTGCACGAGATCAATCATCGTAATTGATGTCAGGTCCTGACGCTTGATGCTGTCACCGATCTGCGGCAGCAGATAGGCGATAGATAGAGAATAGGGCATGCGCTGCATCTCTCGGACGCGCACCGCCCGTACAAGTTCGCTTGTCGGCGAGATGCCCAGCTGAGCCGAAATACGTGGTGGCGCAATACCCTTATCCAGGCTGACGACCTTGAGCTTTGTGCTCTGCCCCACCGCGTTCAGGTAGTTCAACAAGCCCTGCACATCAGCAACCACCGCCCGGTTGAAGTTGTTGTCACTTGCCTGCTCGGAAACGAATGTTCCGCGTCCGCGTGTCCGGGTTACCAGCGATTCTGCTGTCAATATTTCCATCGCCTTACGGATGGTGATGCGACTGACATTGAAGCTCGCAGCAAGTTCTGCCTCGCTCGGCATAGCCACACCCGCCCGATAATAGCCATTTACAATCCGCTCGCGCAGAACACTGTAAATGCGATGATAGAGGGGCGTCGGAGAATTCCTCTCGGACATGCTATGAACACCTTACTGCAGGGAATTCCTGACTGCTAGACAACGAGGGACCGCCTACCAAATCTCATGGACGCCGGGAACGCAATGCAATCTGCGCAGCGATCAAGCCGTCATCGCGCTGGGTTTCCAGCGTTGAAATATCTCGGCCTGCAGCCTCCGCTCTAACACCAGCAATTAGAAGCTCTTGGGTTTTCGCATCCAGACTCGGATTGCCAAGATCTTTCCACCTCTGTTCCTGGCTCGGGCCCAAATGCGCCAGATAGTGTTCAATCCCCCCCGGACCGCCGCCCAGGTGATACGCCATATGCGCACCCACAACCGACCAGCGCAGACCTGGTCCGTAGACCAGCGCCTCATCTATCGCTGACACGTCTGCAATGCCTTCCGCTACCATATTGACAGCCTCGCGCCACAAAGCAGAAGAAAGCCGATTTGCTATGTGACCGACGGCCTCCCGCTTGAGAACAACCGGATGACGCCCACAGCTGCGATAGAATTCGACGGCTGCAGTGACACGCGCGACGTCCCGTCCGTACAGTTCAACCAGCGGCATAAGATGCGGCGGGTTGAACGGGTGCGCTGTTATCAGACGCTGCGGCTCCATCATCCGGGCACTCAGCGTCGACCATACAAACGACGACGTCGAGGATGCGATGGTCACCTCCGGCGGTGCAAACTTTTCGATTTCCGAGTAGACATCGCGCTTTATGGAAATATCCTCAGGTGTGTTCTCCTGAATCCAGCACGCATCGCTGAGCGCGTCTTCAAGGACACCAGTCACGCGTATGTTTCCCGGTACAGACTTTACAGGCAGGACATCCGCCAGTTGGGCACGAAGCCGTTCGACACGTCCTATGACCAGTTCCCGCGCCGAGTCGGCAGGCTCATACAGCGCAACGTCGTGTCCAAACGCTTGAAACAGCGCGCTCCAGCTGATCCCAATCAAACCACCGCCAACAATTGCGACAGGACCGGTTGCAGCGTTCATACGGCATTCTCCAAAGCAACAGCTGAAACGTTGCTCCTCATCATGGTGGGAAGCTTATCAGAAGATCAACGCGCTACGGTTATGTTTTATATCTTTCGCACCTGAATTCGCGACGATATCGGCTCAAACAATATCCCTGTCGTAAATCTTCGCACCTTCTAGTAGCTCGTGCGTGCCGATCACGTTGTTGAGCCCGACGAAATCGAACATGCGATCACGGAATACCTCATTGGAACCGTTAATCAAGAGACTCGCATAATACTCGCGTGCAGTCTTGGCGATCGCTCGCACAATGCCACCGGGGAAGATCACGAAGGAGAAGCCGCGCGCCTGCAGGTCGGCAGCATTAAAGATCGGCGTTTTACCACCTTCAATCATATTCGCCATCAGTGGCACGCGTCCGACAAAAGTCTTGCAGATCGTGTCCAACTGTTCAACGGATTGCGGCGCCTCGATAAAAAGCATGTCGGCTCCAGCCTCCAGATACGCTTCCGCCCGCTCGATAGCTGCTTCGAACCCTTCAACCGCAATCGCATCCGTGCGGCCAATGATAAGCGTCTCATCGTTCGAACGCGCATCACACGCGGCCCTGATCTTACCCGCCATCTCGCCAAGTGAGATCAACTGCTTGCCGTCGAGGTGCCCACAGCGCTTGGGCATCGTCTGATCCTCAAGCTGCAAGGCATTGGCACCCATCCTCTCGAACACGCGAACAGTGCGCTGGACGTTCAGTGCATTGCCAAAGCCATTGTCGGCATCGGCAATGATCGGCAGCTTCACACGGTCGCGCACCGCTGCCACCGTGTCCGCCACCTCACTCATGGATACAAGGCCGACGTCCGAGCGTCCGAAGCGCGTGTAGGCAATCGACGCCCCCGACAGATAGACGGCTTCGGCGCCGGCCTGCTCGGCAATCAGCGCCGAAAGCGCATCGAACACGCCTGGTGCAAGCAATATTGGAGCCTCGGCGAGGCGTTTGCGGAGTGTCATCTTGGCTTTCTCACAATGTTTGACGCTTTGCCAAACCCAAAGTCGGATAAAAGATATATTTGTATACCATTATATCAACTAAGCCACAACCGCGCTATCACCGGCACGAAAGTAAGCAGCGGAACGGTCATATTACTACTGCGACTACTTTTGGACATCGCCGGGTGTCGTGGAGCAGTATGTTGGTGTTTTTTGGGTGTAACCGCACCGCTCGTCTCCTTCAGATTACGAGGGATAAGATTGCATTATCGTTCGTATTGAAATACCCTTTGGAAATGGTCCAAAACGTCGATCAAATCCACGAAAATCACGTCGAGCGACCTTCCGAAGCGTCCTACGCCACGACGCCGGAAGACGATCTGCCAGACATTGTTGACGTCGTCATGGAGATGGGCCGCCTTCCGGAAGAGCTGCCACCGGAATCCGAAGGCCCCTCCCCTGCCCTTCCGGTCGTCTCGACACTACGCTTGCCTGGGCATCTCGATGCACTGGCGAACCGCGCGCGCGATTATGTGGAAGCGGCGAGCTCGGCCAATACCCGCCGCGCCTACGCCTCCGACTGGAAGCATTTTTCCTCCTGGTGCCGGCGGCAGGGCATCGAGATATTTCCGCCGGATCCGCAGGTGATCGGCCTCTACATCACGGCTCAGGCTTCAGGGAAGGCAACGGGCGACCGAAAGCCGAGCTCAGTCTCGACGATCGAACGCCGGCTGTCGGCACTGACGTGGAACTATGCCCAGCGCGGCCAGCCGCTCGACCGCAAGGACCGCCATATCGCCACCGTGATGGCGGGGATCCGCAATACCCACGCCGCGCCGCCGCGGCAGAAGGAAGCGATCCTGCCCGAGGATCTGATCGCCATGCTTGAAACCCTTGATAGGGGCACCCTACGCGGCCTGCGCGACCGCGCCATGCTGCTGCTGGGATTTGCGGGCGGCCTTCGCCGCTCCGAAATCGTCGGGCTGGATTGCGGTCGAGACCAGACGGAAGACGGCCGAGGATGGATCGAGATCCTCGACAAGGGCATGCTGGTGACGCTGCGCGGCAAGACCGGCTGGCGCGAAGTGGAGGTCGGGCGTGGCTCGTCTGACACCACCTGCCCGGTCGTTGCGGTTGAAACCTGGCTCAGGTTCGCAAGGATCGCCCATGGACCGCTGTTTCGGCGTGTTACGGGACAAGGCAAGGCGGTCGGCGCAGATCGGCTCAACGACCAGCAGGTCGCTCGCCTCGTCAAACGTGCTGCAATGGCGGCCGGGGTTCGCGGTGACCTGAGCGAAAAGGAACGGGCAAAGCTCTTCTCCGGGCACTCTCTCAGAGCAGGTCTGGCTTCTTCCGCTGAAGTCGACGAGCGCTATGTTCAAAAGCAGCTCGGTCATGCTTCAGCTGAAATGACCCGGAAGTACCAGCGGCGGAGGGATCGGTTTCGTGTCAATCTCACCAAGGCATCCGGGCTGTAGGAGGCGGCAAAGCCTCCCTCCCCTGCCCTTCTCAGTGGGCAGCTTCCCTATTCTCGGCAACCTTATCATCAGACGACAGGGCACGCAGCACGGCCTCCGGCTCCCGGTCCATGACGCGAAGTAATGTGCGGGCAGCGCCGCTTGGCTGCCGTACACCCTGCTCCCACTTCTTGTAGCCAGAAGGGCTGGTTCCGAGCACAGTCGCCATTTCATCCTGGGTAAGGTCGAGCTTCTTGCGAATCGCCTTTGCATCAACCGCACCAACATCGATCGTGTGGACTTTGATGCCGGGAACATCCTTGCCCTGACTATGCGCCAATGCTTCAGACATGGCCTGAATGAGATCGGCGCCGAATTTTGTCATCTCGCTCATATCCTGCTCCTGTTCGCCGCTTTGATCGCCTTGGCGAACGCGGCAACCGCCTTCGCCTCATCGGGCTTCAGATCGACCTTCTCGTTCTTTCCATAGGCCAGCAGCGCATAGATGGGTGCATCGTCGCTGTACCAGTAGTAGATGACTCTGGCTCCGCCGCGCTTACCCTTGCCTTTTGCGCCAAACCGCATCTTGCGGACGCCACCAGTGCCCGGAATCTCGTCTCCCACCTGCGGATTGGCAGCAAGAAAGTCGATCAGTTCCTTCCGTTCGTCTTCGCTGAACAGCTCCGCCGCCTGCTTGATGAACAAAGGTGTCTCTGCGATGGTTTGCATGCGATCTCTATAACCCAATGGGGTATATATGAGATACTGACGGGAGGAGTCAATGCCGCCCTCAACCGATCCTTTATTCGTATCCTATGTATTTGGAAAACCGCTTTCCTCTCTCTCTCTCTCAGGCGCTGCAAATGGCCGCTGACATACAAAATCGTGCTTCCCGTCGACCACAGGGCCGGCTTATCGGCTATGCCCGCGTGTCCACGGACGAACAGGCGACCGAAGCGCAGGAAATGGAGCTGCGTGCAGCCGGCTGCGAGACGATCGTCCAGGAACATGGTTCGGGGGCATCACGCGCTCGCCCTGCCTTGTCGAAGCTTCTGCGCGACATCGGCAGCGGCGACACGCTCGTCGTCGTCCGGATCGATCGCCTGGCGCGCTCAGTTAGCCATCTTCTTGAGGTTATCGAGGGGCTGACCGAAAAAGGCGTGCATTTCCGGTCGCTTCGCGATCCGATTGACACCTCGACGCCTCAAGGCATGTTTTCGCTGCAGGTGCTCGGCGCCGTGGCGCAGCTGGAGCGTTCACTGATCTCCGAGCGCACCAAGGCCGGGATAAGGGCTGCCAAAGCTAAAGGGCGGTTGCCAGGCAATCCGGGAATACGGGAGCGCCGACCGGAAGCGCTGGCTAAAATGACGGCCGCGCAGAAAGCGGCCTACGGTACACGCATCCAGGCGACAGCAGACCAGTGGCTTCCGACCGTGAAGCGTCTGCGACCCGATCACACCTGGGATGATATTGCCCGTGTCCTGAAGCAACGTGGTCTCGACTGGACACCGGAACGCCTTCGACGAGCGGTCAAATGGATGGTGGCCGAGGGCATGGCTGATGCAGCCCTGCTCCGTAAATCGCCACCTCGCCTGCCGGAAGATCGCCTGATGACGCTGGTTGCCGGCATTCATTCATCTAATCCCGACCTGACATTGCGCGAAATCGCCAGCCAGCTTGAGCGATTGCACGAGCGCACACCGCGCGGCGGGACAAAATGGTCGCCGTCTTCGGTCAAGAACCTGCTCGATCGAGCCAAACGATCCGGGCTTTTGCCAGGCAAGACGGTGTAATCTGTGGCTAGATCAGGCTCGGGGTCCTACCTTTGTCAGGAAGGACCATATAAGGCGTCGCCAAAAACTGCCGGGCTTACCCGATTACAGCCCAAAGTCCTGGCAATCATCTTGCGGATGGTCTCGATCGCCGCCTCAGCGGCTGGAGTAGATCGCGGCAGCCTGTGCCTTGCTGGCGACTTCGAGCTTTCTGAGAATTTCCGCAACATGATAATCGACGGTCCGCTTCGAACCGCCAACAATGACCGCTATATCCGCGTTGGATTTTCCATGCGCTACCCATTGCAGGATTTCCATCTGCCGTGATGAAAGCCTGCGCAAATGCTGGAAGCCGGCAATGTCGGCGCCCGGAATTCCCAACACCGCCGCCCGGGTGACCGCGATCTGTCCAAGTATCTGGATAGCGTATGCATCGCTTTGGCTTCTCGGGGCCGCAATGAAGGACAGGGCGGTTACCGCACTCAGAGTTTCCGCGCGCTGATCCAGCGGCGCTGTCGCGCCACTCACAATCCCCGTACTGGCGATATATTGTCCGTAAGCCACGTGCTCAGCGGAAGAACTCCATTGCGCAGGGGTCCAGGCCATTGGCGCGGTGGGTCGCACAGCCAGTTCAAGCAGGGGATCCCTATCTACCCATCCCTCGTCAGCGTAGCGCGCCAGATCCTCGCTGCTCCAGCTCGTGATAGTCGGCTGGGACATGAACTCGCGACGATCTTTCTTTCGGAACGAGAGGTTGTAGCTCTGGAACCCGAAGCGCTCGACACCCAGTTGCAAAGCCTGCTGCAGTTCCACCGCCGAATTCGCCGAACAGATTGACATGACGGGCTCGGCGAGACGCTGCACCACACTCTCCGTAAACAGTTAAATTTATTCAATTTCTCCCTGTCACTATTTTACATCAGCTTGCGCTGATTGAAAACTGTTCAGGTGACGAGGGGTACGATCCAGCAGGTCAAAATAATATCGGCTCATATTTACGATCGGGTGCATCTCGGGTGCACGTCGGGGAAAATCGCTTCCGGTCGACTTGTACGGGTCATGAGTTTTGCAGCGTCATCATGAAGCAATCGGGGTATTCGCAACTTCCGCACTGTGGCTTGAGCAGCATCGATCTTCCCGATGACGTAACATGTCGGGATGATCTGGCGCTCCAGATTTCAGCAGTGCTGGAATGTCGTGCCCCGTCATCGGCCTATGAAATCGCTATCAGCCACGTTCTCGTGGATCGGGCTGGGTGCTGGGCAGCCCTGCTTCGGTTCGATGATCACGGTGACGCCATTTGCGTATTCTCAACTGATCGATTCATGGTTGGCCAGACGTGGAGCATCGAGGTCCCGGCAGCCACGCTGTTCGGGCCTGCATGCGGGCCGGAAATGATCGAACACGAGGCCGTTTCAAGCATATATGGAAGCCTGATTCCGGAACATGACAATCCGGCGATCGCCTATCTGCCGATCGAGCACGGGAAACATCGCTTTCTGCTTCTGCTGGCAGATGCCCCCGGCGGGAAGCCTATCCGCATCGAAACCGATCAATTGCCGGCGATCACGACCCTGCTCGGCTGTGCACGCATGACGGAGATGCTGCATGAAAGCGATCGCAAGCAAGCGGAGTTGGAACAGCGTGTCGAGTACCTTCAGGCGCGTGAAGATGAGCTCAATTTCAAGGCAAATCACGACGATCTGACTGGTTTGCCCAATCGCAGCTTCATCAAGACGCTGGTTGAAAACCGGCTTTCCCAGAGAGGCCTTGAAGGAAGGCTGGCGCTGGCGTTTATCGATCTCGACGACTTCAAGCGCGTGAATGATGCCTACGGCCATATTATGGGCGATGAACTTCTGCGCAAAGTCGCCGAACGGCTCCGCTCGAGCATACGGGACTCCGATATCTGCGGCCGCATCGGTGGTGATGAGTTCATTATTTGTGTCGATGATCCACTCCGGTCGATTGATGCGGAGGGGATATTCTCCCGCATCTCGAATGCTCTTCGACAGCCATTCGAGATCGAAGGCCGGCAAATTTCCTGCTCCGCTTCCATCGGCGTCGCGCTCTTTCCCCGAAACGGCGTGGACTTCGAAACTCTTCTGCGGACAGCCGACGCGGCCATGTATCGTGCGAAAAAGCACAGGGACGGCAGCGTGGTGATTGAGGAATAGTCTACTCTCCGGCTATTTGTGCTGAGCCGTAATCCGCGTCACACCAAGCCGAGAGGCTGCGCCAGTTCCTGGGTCGCGCTCAGAAAGGCACCCCGAAACTGGGCAAGGTGCCCCACCCTCTTCGGGCGGCTACGGTCGAGCTAACTCGCGAAAAGGATTTCCGCGTAGTCGGTCGCGCCGTGAAGGACGTGGATCACAATGATCCGCTCTCCCTGGACGCGATAGAAAATCAGATAACTGCCATGAACCCGGCGGCGAATGCCTTGGCGTTCATAGCGAGGCACCAACGCGAAGCCCTCCGGCGTGTCTGCCAGCTCCAGGCAGCTGGTCCGAAGCTCCTGAATGAAGGTTAGAGCCCGCCGGGGATTGTCCCGTGCAATGTAGTCGGCGATCCTTTCCAGATCGCCTTCCGCCTCATCCGTGAGTTCCACGATCATGCGGAGCGTTCTGCCTCTTGAGCCATAGCCTTGTACTTGGCCTCAAGTCGATCGAAGACCTTCCCGGCCGGCGCGGTTCGGCCAGCTTCAGCATCGGCAACACCACGCATGATCGAAGCGTCCAGCGCAGCAAGACGTGTCTCTCTATCCTGAATCAGCCGGACGCCTTCGCGCAGAACTTCGCTCTTTGAGCCATAGCGGCCCGTATCGACAAGCTGCTTGACGTAGCTTTCCAGTTGTTTGCCCAGGTCGGCACTGATCATGACGTCACCTCGCTCCTGATTTCTTCTAAAAATGAGGCATTTAATAACTGTTATCAAGTCCTGATTGCGCGGATGATGAAGATTTGAGCGTCATCCTTCGGGTCGGGCTCTCGGGAACCGAGCTAGCTTGAGAAGCTTTGATGGCCTTTCAAAGCGTCGCGGCCTGTCGTCAATGGATGGCTTGATCGGCGCCACCGCAATCGCGCACAACCTCACTCTTGCAACGCGCAACATCTTGGATTTCGGCAGCTTAGAGATCGATCTCTGCAATCCGTGGACATCGACCCATCCTGTGGCTAGCTATTCTCCCATCCAATTCCACCCAATTGATCCAGCGTCTTCTGTCAGGTGATGAGCGTAACGGGTTCACAGCTTCCGCTTTCGCAGGCTGTTCAGAAGGGAATCCGACACTTCGAGCAGTGGCCCGGGTTCCGATATCACGTTTTCCGGGGTTTGTCGGTGCTTCCCCTCGTCCAGCCGTGCACGCAGCAGGGCCATTACCATCGGCCAGGTCGAGAATTTTCCTTCGCGCGCCTTGTCGGTCAGGCTGCGCAGATAGCCACCGGCGCTGTTAATCTGCTCCGCCCGCTGATAGATCGCCGCCAGTGCAATTGCCGCCTGAACCTCGCCCATGGCCTCGCGGGCCTCTTGCCAGGCGCTCGGACTGACCCCCAGCATCGTTCGCACCAGTTCCGCTGCCGCCAGAAAATCGCGCCACTGTCGGATTTCGCGCGCTTGGGCCGCTTCCCGCATGTCCGGGCAGGCATCCAGCACGATGCTCAATGGCAGATCGCGTTTAGGCAGGCTGCGTACGTTGTCGGTTTCCGCAACGCTGCCGCTCGCTTCTTTCTTTTTTCGAAAGCCATTTTCAGATTCAGAAATGGAGTCTGGTTTTGAATTCTGTATGTGGCGTTCAAAATGAGACTCATTGGCGTTCAGATTCTGGGTTTTTGTAAAGGATTCCAATGCATCCCGGATTTCAGCATGCAGCTCGTGAAGCTCAGCGCAAATGTCTTCGATAAACTGCCTCGAAGCCGTGCGCGGAAGCCGGGAGATGACAGCCTGATAGGTCTGAAGCACCCTGCCCCAGTTCCCTGGCACTCCCTCCTCGATCCCGGCATCGATCATCTTGACGATATCGCGCCGCAGCAGTGTCAAGCGCTCCCGCGCGACGCGGAAGGCCCTCTTTTCGGCCTGGGCTGCTTCAGCCAGATCCCTGAACTCTGCAGCGCGAGCGACGATTGGTGACAGATCAAAACCATAGGCCTGTTCGATCTCCCCTGCCCTGCTGCGACGAGCAAAGCGTTTGCCGTTCGGGCTATCGCGCCGGATGATCAATCCACATTCGACCAGAACAGCAAGATGCCGCCGGAGTGTCGCCGGCGAAATGCCATTGGCGCGGGCGATCAACTGCTCGTTCGATGGCCAGACGATAAGCTCGCCCTCGGCCGAGAGTTCTGTTTCTCTATGGAACGAAAGCAAGGCGTTGAGGATTGCCAGTGAGCGATCCGTTGCGCCAAGCAGTTCGCGGGCTTCGCGAATATGCTGGAATACATGCCATTTATTGGCGACCGCCTCTTTCGGCATCGCCCTTGCTCTTGCCTGATTTGCAATCTGGCCAAGCGTCATCGTTCGCCGCCCGAAGGGCGTCGTTGAGATATGCGTCTGCATTGTCCTTCACCTATCGCTAGGCAAAAGAAATCTGCTCGCCGAAACGACTACTCAGGCCGAGTTGGGCTTGACACTGATTCGCGGAAATGAGATTCTCTAAGTCGCCAAACTAGAGAGAAGGTCTTCCGGACGCTGTTTCGGGGGGCCTTTTTCTTTTGCGGGTTAGCCTCCTTTAGTTTTGACATCGGTACGTTCGCGAAACGCATCATAGAGTTGATCGAGGTTCCTCGACAGAAACTCGCCAAATTCTCGTGCGTCCGAGTTTTTTGACTTCACCGCCATAGTGAAGCGCTTAGTGTCCGCGACCATCTCCGCAGTTAATGAATTGTCTTTCGGTGCCCAACTACGTTTCGTTGGCTTCGGCCTGGCGCCTTTTCGCGATGCCGCTGCCTTCAAACGCTGCACTAAAAGATCAAACCGCTCCTCACTTGAAACCGTAGTGAAACCATCTTCAGCCACCATTGTAGTGGCGACCTCAAGGTTAGCCGGATTATCGAGCAACAGTTTGAGGTCGTACCAGCGATCTCTGCCAATCGTCTTTGCTTCGCCGATAGCGTCCAAAATTGCTTCGGGTAAGCTCGCGACCGAAAGCATTTTGGAGAGCGTAGTGCGATCGATCGATAGAGCACTCAGGATGGTGGAGTTATCTTCCTCGTATCGGAGTCGAGCAACATCCGCCGCAAATCGCGCTTTCTCGATAAACGGCACATTCGCGCGAGCGGAGTTTTCGTGCCCTAGCGCCAGAATATGCTCCCTATCCTGCATATCCTTAACTATGGCCCGCACCTTTCGGCCAAGCGCTTTCGCAACCTTTAATCGCCTGTGACCGAACACAGCCATGTATCGGCCGGCGGCCTGTGAGTGAGGTCGGACGAGTATAGGTGAGTTCTGGCCACCTTCCCGAATTGCCTCGAGGAGTTCCTTGAACTCCTGCTCATCATCGCTGCGCCGATCACGCACGAACGACGGATCGATCAGGTCCGGATCAATCTCAACGATGGTTTCGCCCTCGACAAGCTTATCAGCCCGTGCCGCTATCTCATCAAGTGAACTCAGAATAGACCGCGACGCGCCTCTAGCTGCGTATTGCACGGCAGACGGCGACGCTGGCTTATCATTGTCGTCAAGAACGCTCGCGAATGGATTTTTACGAGCCATCACTTAACCTCATCCGTGAACTTACTCGCTTGATAATGAAGGACTTTTCTTCACTTTTTACGGCAGTCAACATTAGAGCCGTCCCCATGCCTGATGAATAAGTGCCTGGATCTCAAAATTGACTGCATCAAGAGATTCGATCGCTCGATCGTACGTCTCCCTGTTAAATTTTGCGCGTTCGACTTCGTACAGCGTCTGCTTCGTCAAGCCAGCATCAGAAATCGCGGTTGACTTCAACATGGGATTTTTGAGAATTTCCTCAGCAAGCATAGATTGCATGAAACCAAGCATCTGAGCCTGCGGGATGTCAGTCGGTTCGTAGCGCGTAATCAAATAGCGCAGCCAGTCCATTTTGACTGGCGCACCTTTTTCGCGGATCGTTTTAACGAAGTTGCCTAGCATCAGAAGGAACTGGCTCATCGACATGAGGTCGAGCATTTGCGGATGGACGGTTATCAATACCGATGTCGACGCGGTAAGTGCAGTCAATGTCAGAAAGCCGAGTTGGGGAGGGCAATCAATCACGACAACATCATAACGATCATCGACCTCCTCCAGGGCCCGCCCTAGCCGTGTATAAAACCGCTTTCCCTCATTCGAGGTCTGCATCGAGAGAGGCGTGTCGTATTCATACTCCTGCAGCTCAAGGTTCGCCGGTATGATGTCCAACAGTGGAAAGTTCGTTGACATAATGACGTCAGTCACCGGTCGTCGCTTTTCATCGTACCTGATTGCATCGTAAAGTGACGGATTACGATCTAGTTCAGGCTGAAAGCCATGCAGTGCAGAGAGAGATGCTTGGGGATCGAGATCAACTGCGAGCACACGATGTCCAGTCAACGCAAGATGCTGACCAAGATGCGCCGTGGTCGTCGTCTTTCCTGAGCCTCCCTTGAAGTTGACGACAGCAATGACCTGCAATTTTTCGCCTTCCTTTCGAAAAGGGGCGTACTTTTTCGCGTCCGAACGACCGTTTTTGTCCAGATAATCGCGCAATTCGATCATCTGCTCGGCTGAATAGAAACGACGGCCACCCGAGGCGATATGGGGTTCAGGTCCTTTCCCTTCGAGGTGCAAACGTTTTAGGTTATTGGGACTGACGCCGAGATAGTGAGCTACTTCTGCCATCGGAAAGCGACGTAGGGTCTTCATGGCGTTGGGCGGAAATTTCTCCAGTCGAAGTTGGTCGAGCTTCCGCGAGATCTCCGCGCCTTGCGCCAGGATCTTCTCGTCGAACTCAAATGACGGAAGCGAATTCATCCCATCTCATCCTTAACGATAATAGCGCCAACTTCATCATTTGGCCGAATTTAGCGCCAGTATCTCCGATTCTGTCCGCTTGGCAAGAAGAATAAGGTTAACAAGAACTTAACGGAAGCGTTCGCTCGTCAACTCCCTGACCACACACCCGGACGAATATCTACACGATTCCAGTTAGTTAGTCAGACTTCCTGTTCTAATACTCAGCGTAGAGTGGCCCGGTATAAATGCCAGGGGGAAAGTAGCTCATGAACGCTCCACTCTGTCTTCCTGCTACCAATGGGGCTTCAAGGATAGAAGCGACTCACTAGGCTCCATACCCGGCATTTATGCCGGGCTGACGCATCTGCCGATCTGATGTTGATGTAGCCCCATCAAAAGGGGCAGCGGTTCCACATGCGGCAGCATCAACTTACTCATTCCACGTCCGGGCATATGCCGACGGCTATGCGTTATGAGAGCAGGCGTCTGGCATGACCGCTTCGCGCTCCCACCTCCGTCTGGTGCGCAAGCTGCAGGATGCGCTTGGCGAGACCATTTGCTCAGCGCTCGAGGACACATCCGTGGTCGAGATCATGCTGAACCCGGACGGAAGGCTGTTCGTCGAGCGGCTGGGGCAGGGGATCGACAGCATGGGCACCCTGCAGCCAGGAGCGGCCGAAATCATCATCGGCAGCGTTGCGCATGCACTGCAGACAGAAGCCGATGAAGACCAACCGATTATCTCCGGTGAGTTGCCGATTGGTGGCCACCGCTTTGAGGGATTGCTGCCGCCGGTGGTGGCAGGTCCAAGCTTCACCATTCGAAAGCGTGCGTCACGCCTGATCCCGCTGGAGGATTACGTCCGCAGCGCCATCATGACGACTGCACAGGCAGTTTTGATCCGGAAAGCTATCAAGGCACGCCTCAATATTGTCATTTCCGGCGGCACAGGCTCGGGCAAGACGACGCTCGCCAATGCCGTCATCGCTGAAATGGTGCGTACATCGCCGGAACACCGGCTGGTGATCCTGGAAGATACGGCTGAAATCCAATGCGCAGCAGAGAATGCGGTTCAGCTTCATACCACGGATACGGTCGATATGGCCCGGCTGCTGAAGAGCACCATGCGGTTACGACCTGATCGTATCATCGTCGGCGAGGTCCGCGATGGTGCAGCGCTCACCATGCTCAAGGCATGGAACACCGGTCATCCGGGCGGCATCACCACCATCCACGCCAACAATGCGTTATCGGCCCTGCGACGGCTGGAACAACTGACCGCCGAAGCCAGCCAGCAGCCGATGCACGACGTGATCGGCGAGGCCGTGGATCTCGTTGTTTCGATTGAGCGCACACCGACCGGTCGGCGTGTGCGCGAAGTCATCCATGTCGAGGCCTGGCGCGACGGCAACTACCAGATCGAAACCTATCCGGAAGAGGGACACCTCGATGCAGCATAACCGGACCGTCACCTTTCTGACGGTAAGCTTCACCGTTCTCATCCTCTCCATGGGCCCCTCTCTTGCTGCTGGCGGCGGCGGACTCCCCTGGGAGGGGCCACTGCAACAGATCCAGCAATCGATCACCGGGCCGGTGGCCGGCTTCATCGCACTCGCGGCAGTTGCCGTCGCCGGCGGGATGCTGATCTTCGGCGGCGAGCTGAACGATTTTGCCAGACGGCTGATGTATGTGGTGCTGGTCGCCGGCATTCTGCTTGGCGCAACACAGATCGTCGGGCTCTTCGGTGCCTCCGGCGCATCTATCGGCACAGTCGAAACTGTCCAGTCGACCGCTGCAAGAAAGGGCGGGGCAGGGGAGGGCGGTGATGGTTGAGCCAGTCGCTCCGCTCGCACGATCCCGCATTCATCGGGCGCTGTCGCGCCCGAACCATTTGATGGGCGCCGATCGCGAACTGGTTTTGCTGACTGGGCTGGCGACGGTCATTTTGATCTTTGTGGTCCTGACCTGGTTCTCTGCGCTGCTCGGCATCGCAATCTGGATTGGCGTCGTTGGCGCATTGCGGATGATGGCCAAGGCCGATCCAATGATGCGACAGGTCTATCTGCGCCATATTCGCTATCGGCAGACCTACCGCCCGACGTCCTCGCCATGGCGCAGATACTGATCCGCCCATGGTCGCACTTCGTCAGTTCCGAAACACACAGTCGTCGTTTTCCGATCTCGTTCCTTATGCCGGGCTGGTCGACAATGGCGTGATCCTGCTCAAGGACGGGAGCCTGATGGCCGGATGGTATTTTGCCGGTCCGGATTCGGAAAGCTCGACCAACTCCGAACGCAATGAGGTATCGCGCCAGATCAACGCGGTCCTGTCACGGCTTGGTTCCGGCTGGATGATTCAGATCGAGGCCGTTCGCGTGCCAGCCGTTTCCTACCCGTCACGCGAAGAAAGTTATTTCCCCGACGCAGTGACGGCAGCTATCGATAATGAGCGGCGTGCTCATTTCGAGGCTGAGCGCGGCCACTATGAAAGCCAGCATGCACTGATCCTCACCTATCGCCCGCCTGAACGGCGTCGATCGGCGATGGCGCGCTACGTCTATTCTGATGCCGAAAGCCGCTCCGAGACCTATGCAGACACTGCGCTCGACAGTTTTCGGACATCGATCCGCGAGGTCGAGCAATATCTGGCGAACGTTCTTTCGATCCGTCGCATGGTCACGCGGACCGTTATTGATCCCGGAACCGGACGCGAGGCGCGCTACGACGAACTCTTCCAGTTCATTCGCTTTTGCATCGTCGGCGAGAACCATCCAGTCCGCCTGCCGGAAATCCCGATGTATCTCGACTGGCTGGCGACGGCCGAATTCCATCATGGGCTGTCGCCGATGGTCGACGGTCATTATCTGGCTGTCGTCGCCATCGATGGCTTTCCAGCAGAAAGCTGGCCGGGCACCCTGAACCACCTTGATCTGATGCCGCTAACCTATCGCTGGTCGAGTCGCTTTGTCTTCCTCGATGAGCAGGACGCACGACAGAAGCTCGAGCGCACCCGCAAGAAATGGCAGCAGAAGGTGCGCCCCTTCTTCGACCAGCTGTTCCAGACCCAGAGCCGGTCGGTCGATCAGGACGCCATGCTGATGGTGGCAGAAGCCGAGAACGCGATCGCAGAAGCCGCATCGCAACTGGT
The DNA here is from genome assembly GCF_042656785.1 of Aquamicrobium segne. Lineage (NCBI taxonomy): Bacteria > Pseudomonadati > Pseudomonadota > Alphaproteobacteria > Hyphomicrobiales > Phyllobacteriaceae > Aquamicrobium > Aquamicrobium segne. Next base: position 81,171 of record NZ_JBHSLL010000051.1, on the reverse strand, counting down.
TGCCTATGGCTACTATACGCCCGTCATCGTCATGTTCGATCATGATGATAACCGCCTGCGCGAACAGGCCGAGGCGGTGCGCCGATTGATCCAGGCCGAAGGTTTTGGCGCGCGCATCGAAACGCTCAATGCCACAGAAGCCTATCTCGGCTCACTGCCGGGCAACTGGTACGCCAATATTCGCGAACCGCTGATCAACACGCGCAACCTCGCTGACCTTATCCCAGTCAATTCGGTATGGTCGGGCAGCGCAACAGCGCCCTGTCCCTTTTATCCACCCAACTCACCGCCGCTGATGCAGGTTGCCAGCGGCTCCACTCCCTTCCGGTTGAACCTTCATGTTGATGATGTCGGCCACACGCTGGTGTTCGGCCCGACCGGCTCCGGCAAGTCAACCCTGCTGGCCCTGATCGCCGCACAATTCCGCCGCTACCGAGATGCGCAGATCTTTGCCTTCGACAAGGGCAAGTCACTTCTGCCGCTGACACTGGCGGCCGGCGGCGATCATTACGAAATCGGGGCAGGGGAGGGCGATGCCATGCTCGCCTTCTGCCCGCTGGCCGAACTCGACAATGATGGTGACCGCGCCTGGGCAGCCGAATGGATCGAAACGCTGGTCGCCATGCAAGGGGTGACGATCACACCCGATCATCGCAATGCAATTTCGCGCCAGATCAGGCTCATGGTCTCTGCGCCCGGCCGCTCGCTGTCGGATTTTGTCAGCGGCGTGCAGCTGCGCGAGATCAAGGATGCGCTTCACCATTACACCGTCGACGGACCCATGGGCCAGTTGCTTGATGCCGAACAGGACGGTCTGACGCTTGGTACCTTCCAGTGCTTCGAAGTCGAGGAACTGATGAATATGGGCGAGCGCAATCTCGTACCCGTGCTGCTCTATCTCTTCCGTCGCATCGAGAAGCGCCTCACCGGTGCGCCAAGCCTGATTGTACTCGATGAAGCCTGGTTGATGCTCGGCCATCCAACGTTCAGGGACAAGATCCGCGAATGGCTCAAGGTTCTGCGCAAGGCCAATTGCGCGGTGCTGCTCGCCACACAGTCGATATCGGACGCTGAGCGCTCCGGCATCATCGATGTGCTGAAAGAAAGCTGTCCGACCAAAATCTGCCTGCCGAATGGCGCGGCACGTGAACCCGGCACCCGCGAATTCTACGAGCGCATTGGCTTCAACGAACGCCAGATCGAGATCGTGGCATTGGCCACACCCAAACGGGAATATTACGTCGCCTCGCCTGAAGGAAGACGCCTGTTCGATATGGCGCTTGGACCGGTCGCGCTTTCCTTCGTTGGGGCGGCCGGCAAGGACGATCTCAAACGCATTGAGCAGCTTGGCCATGACCATGGCGCGAACTGGCCCAAGGTCTGGCTTACGGAAAGGGGGATCGGCAATGCCGAAACCATTCTCGCACACCGTTAAGATCGCCGTGGCGGTGGTCATCATCACCAGCACAATCCCGTCTGCACCCGCTCATGCCGGCGCTGTCACCGGGCAGGCGACGGAATGGACGCAGCTACTCAACAATTCCGAGCTGGTGGGGCTGGTCGGTCAGTCGGCTGAGCAAATCCAGAACCAGGTGCAGCAAATCACGCAACTGGCCGAACAGATCCAGAACCAGATCCGGATCTACGAGAACATGCTGCAAAACACGTTGCAGCTCCCGAACCATATTTGGGGACAGGTGGAAAGCGATCTCACCCGCCTTCAGGGCCTCGTCAATCAGGGGCAGGGGATCGCATTCTCGATGGGCAATATCGACGATGTGCTCAAGCAGCGGTTCCAGAGCTTTGCCGAGTTCAAAACCGGCCTTGCCAATGGCGAGAGCTTTTCTTCAAGCTATCAGGACTGGTCCGATACCAATCGCGACACCATCGCAGCGACATTGCGTGCCGCCGGTTTCACTGCCGAACAATTTGGCAGCGAGGAAGCAACCATGTCGCAGTTACGCTCGATGTCGCAAAGTGCGGTCGGCCAGATGCAGGCCCTTCAGGTCGGACATCAGATCGCAGCCCAGCAGGTAGCCCAGTCCCAGAAGCTGCGCGGGCTGGTCTCCCAGCAAATGACGATGATGGCCACCTGGTATCAGTCCGAACAGGCGGCAAAGGACCTTGCCCAGACACGGCGTGAGGAATTTTTTAGATCAACCGCGCCGTCAAGTTCCGGCGGCCAAATGATGGAGCCGCGCTGGTGAACAGGATTTTCTTCATTGTTGTAGCCATCGCCGTTGTGATCAGCATCGGCGTCACGGTCTGGATTGCTCAGAACCCCGCCGATGCACCGGCCTCAGCAGCTCCTGCCACTGTGGCTCCCCCGCAATTCGACACGACCGGCGGCCAGGAAATGCGGCCGCGTTGGGACACTTCAGAGGAGCAGGGCAATGACGCCGCCGAGAATTAGGGCGGCGCTCCTCACCCTGCTTGGCCTGTCGATCCTGATCGGACCGGCCTTCGCGCAGGATGGCTCGCTCCTGACCAATCTGGAAAACGAGGTGGCAAGTGCTGCCCAGGGCTGGGAGACAACCGTCCTGCAGGCGGCCCGCTCGCTGTTCTGGATCCTTGCCGGCATCGAGATCGGCATTGCCGCCGTCTGGCTGGCTCTTGCAGCCGCGTCGCTCGATACATGGTTTGCCGAACTCGTGCGCCGCATCATGTTCATCGGTCTCTTCGTCTTCATTCTCGAACAGGGATCTGCCTTTGCAAAAGCCATGGTCGACAGCCTGTTCCAGATCGGCGCCGGCGGTGGCTCGGCCTCGCCGGCCAATGTGTTCAATGCCGGCCTTCAGGTGGCAAGCGCCATGTCGAGCAAGGCCCAGTTCGGTCTCTTCGAAGACAACGCGCTCGCGATCGCCGCGGTCTTTGCCATGATCGTCGTCGTCATCTGTTTCAGCCTCGTCGCTGCAATCTTCATCTCGGTAATGGTGGAAATGTATGTCGGACTGCTCGCCGGCATGATCATGCTGGGCCTTGGAGGCTCAAGCTTCACCAAGGATTTTGCCGTCCGCTACCTAGTGTATGCCTTCAGCGTCGGGATGAAGCTGATGGCGCTGGTGATGATCGCCCGCATTGGATCGCAGGTGCTGGTCAATCTGGCGAGTGGCCCGGCAGGTTCTGACGAATATCTTTCGACACTCGCCATTGCCGGTATCTCCGTCGTCGTCTTCATCATCTCGATCTATGTGCCCAACATCATTCAGGGCGTTGTGCAGGGCGTTTCCGTGACCGGCGGCATGGAAACCATCCGCCATGGCGGGCAGGCTGCAAGCTCTGCAGTCGGTGGCGCGGCCCTTGCCGCCGGCGGCGCAAGGGCAGGAGTGGCAGCCTACTCAGATGCGCGTGCCGCCGGTTCCTCATTTGGCGCGGCAGCGCTCAAGGGCATGGCATCGGGAGCCGGTGCTGCCGGTGGCGCACTGGCAGGTGCTGCCCGTGACAAGGCAATCGGCGTTCCCGGAACATGGGGCGCTTCCACGCTCGGTCTTGCCAATTCCAAGCTCGATCAGGCCCAGGGCCGAACGACGCGTAAACCCTCCAGCGACGACAGGGCGTGAGTGACAGGACATGGCCGGACGCAATCCACCCGAGAACCCCTATCTTGCCGCGCGTCAGGAATGGAACGAGCGCTACGGCTCCTATGTGATGGCGGCGCGGGCCTGGCGCATTGTCGGCATCACCGGCATGCTGATGGCCGTGATAGGCTTTTCCTACGCGCTTTATCAAAGCACGCAGGTCAAACTCGTTCCCTATATCGTCGAGGTCGATCGCCTCGGAACAGCCGCCAGCGCCGGGTTCCCGCAGCAGATCGAATATGCCGATGCAAGGGTCGTACGCGCCACGCTCGGCAGTTTCGTGAGCAACTTCCGTTCGGTGACACCCGATGCCGTCGTCCAGAAGCAATATATCGACCGCACCTATGCGCTGCTGCGCACGTCAGACCCCGCCACCGAGAAGATCAATGCCTGGTTCCGGGGCAATTCGCCATTTGATCGCGCCGTTACCATGACCGTCGCCATCGAGGTCACCAACATCGTGCCTCTGTCGAACCAGAGCTATCAGGTCGACTGGACGGAATTCCAGCGCGACCGGCAGGGCAAGGAACTTGGCACGCGTCGTTACCGTGGCATCGCCACCGTGACACTGAACCCGCCGCAGGACGAAGCTGTCATCCGCTTCAACCCGATCGGACTTTATTTGAGAGATTTCGAGTGGACGGCGCAACTGTGAGTGCCCGGAGGATAGTTTTCATGAGTCTACCCAGCATCCGGAGCATCAGCCTTTGCACCACATTGCTCCTGGCGTTGACATCGCTTCCCGTCGCAGCTCAGAATCTGAGCGCCAACGAGGTGCGCGGAACCAATCTGTCGGGGCAGTGGCAATCGGGGCAGGGGGTGGTGACGCGCGGCCCTGACGGCAAGGTCATCTTCCTCTATGGCGAAGTCCAGCCTTCAGTCGTCTGCTCACCGCTACAGGTCTGCGATATCGAGTTGCAAGCAGGCGAAATCGTCCGCGACGTGCTGCTTGGCGACACGGTTCGCTGGAAGGTCGAGCCGGCAACTTCCGGCGCCCCCGGCGGCCAGGCCGTGCATCTGATCGTCAAGCCCTCGGAGGCCGGACTTGTCACCTCCATGGTGGTGACCACCTCGCGGCGCACTTATCACATCCAGCTCAAATCGCATCAAAGCCAGTATATGGCCCGAGTCGGTTTTGACTATCCAGAGGACGTCAATGCCCGCTTTGCCGAAATCAGTGCGCGCATGGAAGCCAGCATCGTTCCAGGTGCAGGTGTGCCCGCCGACCAGTTGAACTTTGGCTTCCGGACGAGCGGCACAGCGCGCTGGCGGCCGATACGCATCTATAGCGATGGGAGCAAGACCTATATCCAGTTTCCATCCTCGCTTTCCGGCCAGGATGCGCCGGTGCTGTTCGTCGTTTCCGGCGGGGAAAACCGCATCGTCAACTACCGGATGAAAGGCTCGATGATGGTGGTCGACTATCATATCGATCACGCCATCCTCGTCTCCGGCGTCGGCCGCCAGCAACAAAAAATCACCATCCGGCGGGGAGGGTAGGGGATGCGCAGCTTTTCCGTAGCCGGTCGCCTCATCGCTGCGATCGTCTTAACCGGTCTTCTCTCAGGCTGTCAGACGCTGGGGCAAGCCGGGCTGATCCAAAGCACAGTAACGGCAGAATTGTCGCCGGAAGCCGCCAACAGCATTGCCAGCGACATGGTCGGCAGGCTTGCCGAACAGGCCGGCCCCGCCAGCACGACGATCCGGTTCACCCCTGATGGTTCCGTATTCGGTCAAGCTCTTGAGGCATCCCTGAAAAGTTGGGGCTATGCCGTCATCACTGACCAGAAAACCGACGAAGCCAATATCCTTGCCCTTGCCTATACCGTCGACGAGTTCGAGGGAGCAGTTCTGGTCAGGCTGTCGACGCTGCGCTTCGATCTGACCCGCATGTACAAGCCCGCCACTGACGGTGCCACCCCGGTCAGCCCGCTCTCGATCCTGCAACATGGCTCGGCAGGCACGGCATGACGCAGTCTTTGAAGCTTGGCGGCGCTGACACTGCGGCCACCCCGAAAATCCGCCGTCTCAACCGGCTGCCGATTATCGGCGCCATTGTTCTGGTGGTGATTTTCCTTGCCGTTATCTTCTATGGGCTGACATCGCGCGGGCTGCGGTTTCGCGACGATGGCGGTGCTGGTGCGGCCGGATCGCAATCGGCCTCAACCTATGCCGACCAGCTCACCCGTGGCGTTCCCGACGGCATCATCGGTGAGCCGGCGCAACCGCAATTCCAGCCACGGCCGCCCGCAGCGGCAGAGACCGCTACCAATCCCTTCCCGGCAGCAGAGACCGCACCTCAAACCGCCCCGCAGCCTGCCACATCACAGCTCGAGCCCGAAGAGGTCTGGCGGGCGCGGCTTGAGCGGGAACAGCGCGAGCAATATCTGCGTGAGCAGCACCGGCAACGCATGGCGCGGCTACAGGCCAACGATGCTGCCTATGATTCTCCGATTGCTGTCAGCATCAATAACCTCAACCGGGAATCGGATGTGGAAACGGCGAGAGGGGCCAGCTCGGCCGGCTCGCCTGGACGGCCCCCAAGCGCACTCGACCTTTACGCCGCCGCCATGCAAGGTGGCCTAACCGGCCCCAACGGCGACCCGAACGGGCAGGCCGGAAAAGAACGCTTCTTCAATCAGGACATCGCGGAGCTTGGATATCTGCCCAACCCGGTCGCGCCACAGATGTCGCCCTATGAACTCAAGCGCGGCTCGGTCATTCCAGCAACGCTCATAACCGGCATCAATTCCGATCTTCCCGGTCGCATCAGCGCTCAGGTCAGCCAGAATGTCTATGACAGCGCCACAGGCCGGCATCTCCTTATCCCCCAGGGCGCAAAGCTGTTCGGCCGCTATGATTCCAACGTATCGTTCGGACAGAACCGCGTGCTGGTCATCTGGACCGATATTGTTTTCCCAAATGGGTCGACACTGCAGCTCGGCGGTATGGCTGGAACCGATGCCGCAGGGTATGGCGGGTTCAGGGATAAGGTCGACAACCACTACTTCCGTACCTTCGGCTCGGTCGTCCTCGTTGCCCTGATCGGTGCCGGCACCGACATGATGATCCCGCAGGATCGCAATGCGTTCGGAACATCCAACAGCGCCGAGGATGCCGCCAGGCGCTCATTTGCCGAAAGCTTCAGCCAGATGTCGCAGCAGACCCTGTCGCGGAACCTCAATGTCCAGCCCACCTTGAAAATCCGACCGGGATACCGGTTCAACGTGCTGGTCGATCAGGACATCGTTTTTCCCAGCGCAATTCGCTAGGATGTTGCACCGACCTAATGCGGAATAGGAGTATTGCGAGAGGAGATAGCGTATTTGGAGTCAAATCTGCCGCTGGGATCAAGTGAACCGCTGACAATCAAGCTTATCGCTCATGGGTAGTCACGCCAGCGAAAGCGCCAAGCCCATTGCATCTAGCGACGGCTGCTTGCGGAAGTATCTACACTCCGCCTCGACTAAAGAGGCTTCTGCAGTTGGTACATACTCCAACTGACAGATGGTCGTCCGAGAAGATCAGGAAATTCACCGTGATGTATGGTGTCGTAGCCGGCAGCCTGAGCCAGAGCTACAAAGCTATCGGCTGATACCTCGAACATTCCACGCCGCGCGTCCTGCGGTCCAATACGGAGTGAAACATATACGCTACCGCCTGGGGCAGTGACTTCGTACATACGTGCCAACGAGCGCCCTCGATCCTCCGGCGCAATATGCATCCATACGGCATTCGCAAGAACGATTTCAAATGCTTCAGGCTGTATTGGCGGTGCCTCTAAACTTGGTAGCCGCGCATCAATCCACGTAATACGTCGGTCGGGGTGCAAGGATCTCGCAACAGTTCGCATAGCTGCAGATGGTTCCACCGCGTAAACTCGGTGCCCGCGTTCGGCTATCCAGGCAGCATCTCGTCCAGTGCCTGCTCCAATATCCAGTACTTGGAGATGATTACCAGAAAATACTGGCACCAAGAAAGGATAAGCGTCCGCGAAGGATACTGCCTCATAACTATCGGCCAGTGCTGCGGCGTGCTGCTCATAGAAGGCGATGCCTGGATTGTTGTCCATTTTCGACTCCTTGTTCATCTCAGCCCATACCTGAACACCAAAAAGCACTGCGCTTACGCCGGCAGCCCAAAAAAGAAGTAGGGAAAATGTCTGTCTAACTCTTTCATTAGACACGAAGAACCGCTGAACGGGGTTCATGTCGTCATCGGGACTCGAGGCGTCAACAAAGCCCGAAGGATAAGATTTTTTCAACCAATCGAGGTATTTTCCCATTACGAAACGAAAACGCCGCAACACCACTACCAGTGCGAGATTGCCCACCACGGCTGTCAAAAGAAGCATGGGTGCAACCAATGATTCACTATCGGCTCTAGAAACTGCAAACCATAAGCCGCCCGTCAGCGTCATCGCAAGCACAGGAATTTGCCACATGATCTGGTTTAACGACCGGAATTGTAGGTAGTTCTGCTCGTAGGCTTCTTTTTCAAGTGACATGGCGGAATTACAACTCATATTCATCAAAGAATTCGCGCTATATACTCGTTACATGGGGCACGCGATTTTGTGAATCTTTTCAAAATGGTTCAATCTGTTGCCAAGGAATCTGCGTACATTTGGAGCTCCTCGGTTGAGGCGAAGGGTACCTGGGCAACAAAATACTCCTCGCCGGCAGGCTTGTCTCCTCCGAGCCTAGCCGCTAGGTGCCCCTTACCCAACAGGCGCTCGGCGCCCTTCACCCCTAACGCGAGAACAGAACCCGCCTCGCCGGCAACTTTGAGTACAAGCCGGTTGTTGAGGTTGTCGCGGATGCCAGGCGGTATCGCCTCCTGAGCGGCGCGCTGGGTGATCATGATCACATGGATACCACACGCGCGGGCCTTGGCGGCAAGCCGGGTGACCTTTTGCTGGATCACCTTACGGTACTCGTCCGAGCTTGCCATCCAGTCCGCCATCTCGTCGTGAATGACAAAGATGTAGGGGAGCTGCTTTTCTGGCGCGACCAGACGATTGTATTCCGAGATCTTGGGGACGCGCTTTTCTTTGATTAGCTCGTAGCGCCGATCCATCTCTCTGACGACCGATTCGAGCACCATCTCGGCCTCTTCCTGGTCCGTGATGATGTCCCGGGCCATATGCGGCGCGTTCTCGATCCAAGGGAAGTCGACACCCATTTTGGGGTCGATAAGATAGATTTTCAGATTTTGGGGTGAGTTGAGCGCGACCATCTGCAGCAACAAGCTTTGCATCAGAACGCCCTTGCCCGATCCGGTCTCGCCGGCGATGAGCGTATGTGGCCCGTGCTCCTCGTTGCAACCGTATTTGTCGCGCAGGTTGAGCCAGAGGGGCTCTCCCGTATCCTCACGCAGCCCGAGCAGGAAGTTAGAGATCGCCTGCGGCGAGCTCTCGGGCCATTTCGTCTCGAGCCAGACACGGGCGAGATCGACCACCCGGCGTTCCTGGGCGGCCACAAACAGGGAGATGCGCCCTAACCCGGCCCTGATGTCGGTGACGTCGAGGCCAAATGTGGTCCGCAACTCCGTGATCTTGCTTGTGAGCTTTGGGACAGTCAGAGTGGAGTGCCCGGCAAAGTTTACAAGAACCCCGTTGGGCGTAGAAATGGTCCGAGGTTCGACCAGTTGCGCAACCATATTGAACTCGGTTAACGCCGCTTGCAAATTGCGAGCAGTATCGGCGGCAAAGATCTCCTCTGCCTCCTTAAGCCGCCCGGTGCCCTTACCTTCTGCAACGCTGCGCATAACGGATTCCAGCGCCGGAGGCAGGCCCGGATTTTGACGAAATATCTCGACGGCCGGCAGCGGCTCAAGGTCTTCAGCCACCGGTCCCTTAGGCTCAAGCTCTTCCTCCGCGATACCCTGAGCGACGGCCTGCATCAGGGCTTCGTCGGCCAATGGTGTTGGATCGGTAGCAATGGGCGTTTCATCGACTTCGGGGCTAGCAATCGGCTCGGGCAGAGTGACAGCACTCTCTCGGACCGGCCGAGGAAGATCCGACGGTGACGCGCCTTGAGGATCGACGAGAAGCTGAAGCAAGGCAGAAAGTGATTTCTGGCGCACCGTATACTGCCAGACAGCATCATTCTGTTCGGCAGCAGCCACTGTAAGTGAGGTCGAAGCGATATCATCGTGGACCACGACGATCGAGCGCCCTTCGGCTTCGTATTCGACCTCGCCATCGGCCACTGCCTGGCGGAACTCTTCGAGTTCCACATTGTTGGCGAAGAAGTGGATGTAGTCGGGACGCAGTGACATCAGATAGAGCAATTGCCGCCCCCAGGCACGCTTGGCCATCAGATCAGCCTGCGTGACGAAATGCGTCTCGATTGTCGCAAGTGTCGAAACCACCTGGTCCCGGCTCGATTTCGCCTCGATCAGCTCAGACGCTTGGCTGACGCATTTGGCTTCGACCACGGTCATGGAGATGACGAACTTTCCATCCTCGCGACGAATGGCGAGCGCGAGCGTGTCGGCTAGCTTGCCCTTATGGCTAAAAAACGCGCGATTGTCGTCGAGTGAGAACCAGACCGGCTTGACCCCACCAACGGCCTTTTCGCGATCGACGATTGCGGTGGCGGCCGCCAGACCGACGATCTCGCGTGCGGCGGATCGGGAACGAGCCGAAGACAGGATCTTTTGCCCGCAGACCTCGACTACCGTGTTGACGACCTGCGCGGCCAGCGTGGCAGCGTTGGAGCCAAGATAGTTGTCCTGCATCTGGGAGAAGTCCTCCTGCAGATGACGCAACAGGTTCTGGCTAGGTTCGCGCGAGGAAACGAGGACCCGCATATCCACGTCGGGCAACTGTATGTCGCGGATTACCTTGATGCCGTTTACCGCCAGCATCTGCCGGCTTGACATGGTGTCTACGCTCACCACCCATTCGCCAAGCTCGTGCGCTTTACGGATCGTATTGGAAACCTCCGTGTCATTCCAGTTCACCCTCTGGATCGGCAAGGCGCGCTTATCGGCCGGCAGGACCTTGGTATCTTCTGACGCGACAAAGCAAAGGTCAGTGAATTGGGCCACCGCCCTGGGCGGACGCGAGGCGGTCATGAAGATCTCGATGGCATTGGTCGCGATGTTGCCGGCCGCATCGGAATCCGTGCGGCGCCTGGGCAGGGAGGCGTTGCGGAAATCGATCTCTTCACCGACATCTTCAGACGCCCCATCCACCAGCTCCCACGCCATGCGCGCATGCTTGAAGAAGGCATCATGCAGGAAGACGACGTCGATATTGGAGCGCCGCCCAGGGGTTGTGGGATCACCTCGCCCCACCCCCACGCGCAGCCGCGAGAGAAACCCTTCTGTCACTTCGTCGAGGTTCTCCCCGCTCAGACGGGCATTTTGCTGGGTGTAGACCTCGCGCAGCTGCGACGAGCTATCATGGGTGATGAGTAGACTGGCGCGCAAATGCCCCTTCTTGCTCATGCGCTTTTCGAGATCCTTGGCAACCAATCCGGCAAGACTGACCGCGTCGGCATTGTAGAGAGCTGCGGAGAAATTACCTTCCTCATGAGGGTTGAGCTCAATGAACTTGTCTGAGGCTAGCATGAACTCGCGGCAGGCGATACCGGCGGTGGCTTCGAGCTTTTGCTCGCTCGACGCCCGCGAGTTGACCGGAACGGCGAGGCTATAGCCAGCGCAGTCCTCAACCGTTGCAAACGGTTGTAGGCCGTAAGAGACGACCTTAGGGAAGAACCATTCCACAAAGATCGAGCGTTGGACCTCGGTGGCCCGCTCGAGGCCGTCAACCGAAGTGTTCTGCGATCCGATGGCGAGTCTGATGAATTCGGCGAGATCGCGCGCCTTGGCCTTCCGCTCGAGCAGGCGCAAGGGATGCCACGCCGGCACGATCACAGCCTGCCCGTTCGATGATGGCAAAAGGCCAAACTCGACGATCGGCCGCAGCAGGGTCTCACGCACAGTGGCGCGGTTCCCGAGTTTCTCGCGCGCCACCCGACACAGATGGCCAAAGGCGGCGGCCTGATTCTCGATCAGACGACCCGCATATACGGTCTTCGGATCCTTGACGATGGCCGTCACCGCGGCGCCGAAGGCTTCTCTAAAGCTAGTTATGGCTTCAGAGATCGTATCCCGGGCCTTGGGCTCGATCGTGCGACTAGCGACAGCCTGTTCGAGATTGGACGGGATCACCGCAAAGAAGTCGTTTGCGGCCGGGTGATCAAAGGGATCTGCGGTGGAGCCCGCCTCGCCGCCGCCGATATCGATAAAACTGGTGGTGTCTGTCAGTGACGCTGGGATGCCACCCACAGCCGCGCCCTGCTTGAGGTCGAAATGCCCGGTGACGACACGCACCGTACCACTGGACGCAGCCTTGCCGAACGCTTCAATGTCCTCGGGCCAAGCAAGAGCGATGCTCGAAGCTCCAGGTTGCCAGAACAGCCGCACCTGCGCCGGTGCGATATCGTCCTCGACCTTGAGCCTGAGTTCGAACTCGATCTGGTTGGCACCGGCCGACTGGCTGCGCGCCTCGCCGCGTGCGGTCAGCCACTTGCCGAATTCGAAGGTGACGTGGTCTGCCAGTACATCCTGGACGAGCTGGCCTTCGAGGCGCAGCAGCTTGACGAGGCGCGGGTTGAGATCGGTCCAGGCCGACGTCTTCTCCCCGTTCTTGATCTTGACGATGACCTCGGCGTCCGAGACGATCATCCCGTCCTCAGCGTTCTTGATCAGCAGCGAGCGCACGCCTTTGACGATCAGGGACAAAAGATCGGTCTCCTTCACCTCGTCGGTGAACAGATGCCGGCGCCAGCTCTCATAGAGCTTCTTGTCTTTGACCGTGCGGATCTGGTCCTGCCAAGCGTTAAAAAATTCCTGATCCTGCTCAGGGGTGTTGGAGCCGCCCTCAAGCCGCTCGAGATATTCACTGGTGGCCGGCTCCTTGAGGCGTGCCGGATACTCGTTTTCGATGAAAGTGCGCGTGCGCTGGACCAGACTCGGGGTCTGCTTGCGTGCCTTAAAGGCGAAGACGTTCTTACCGAAGTCGTTCCATTCGACGACTTCGCAGAACCGTCGCTGGCTCGGCCGCCATTCTCCGTGCCGCAGATGCTTGCGATCGGCGATCAGTTCGGCGATCGCCTCAGCCATCACCTTTTCCTCGGCCTTAAACTCCCCCTCGCGTACAGCCAGATAATCGAGGATCGGCTCGACGGGCATACGGACCGATTTGGCATCAAGCAGATAGGGTATGTCGGAAAGGTCCCGGTAGGTATTCCTGAACATGGCCTTGAAATCGGCAACGAGCTTGGCCTTGGGCTGCCCCCGAACAGGAATGGCACCGAAGCTTGCCATTGGCAGCTTGAGAGCAGGAGCAGACTTGCGCAGTCGATTATCGAGAGGTTCTTCCTTGAGCGCCATGAAGCTGCGCACAAACTCGGCGAACTGATCGAGGTCCTTCGTGACATCGGCCGCATCGAGCCCGGCGAGCATAGCCGATATCCACGTCCGGTGCTCGTCACCCTTGATCGCGTCCCCTGCACCTTCGAGAATGGCCGCGAGCCACAGATCGGACTTGTCCTGTATCGAACGGCGATCAACGCGTGTAACGGCGTTGAGGCTGGCGCCTACTGTATCGCGTTGCTTGTCGGAAACAGCGAACAGAACAATGTCGGCTTCATCGGAATTTCGATAGGATACACCCGGTCGATCAGTCAGGAACCGGGCGTCGAGGGTCTGTGCCAAGGTAGGGTCGACCTCCCTCGAGATGGCAAGTGTAACCGTCTTGCCCTTGATCACAGGGTAATGTCGTGCCACGCCAGCTAGGTGCTCAGGTTTGAGACCGGCAAGCAACATCAGGGTACGGCCGGATTTACGTTCGACCTCCTGACCGACCATGCCCCAGATGACCCGACCGATCAGGTCGGCGCGTTCGATTGCATGACGGTCGGCAGCGCCGGGAGAGATGGTGATTGCGTTCATGATTGTTCGTCCCGGCTGTAGACGTTGGAGACAAAGGCGCAATCGTCCGACAGCCGCTTCACGTAACCAAGGCCCGTGAGGCGCTTTTCCAGTACGCGCAAATTTTCTTCAAAAGCGGAGACATCGCAAGGTGGCTCATCAAAAGCCTCACGCTGCTCGGCCGGCCCGATGACGATCCCGTAGCGCTGGTAGAGCTGTGCGAGGAAATCGTCGATAGTGATGGGGCCACGGACGGTCGCAAGTACCAAGGCCTCGAGGAATTCGTCGGATGCCGAAAACCAGGTGCCTGCACTGCGACGAGCGACGACAAAGCCACTGCTCTTACCCAGAGGCGTGATCATCGAGGAAATGTTGTTGCGATCGCGACGCTTGGTTGCGGAGATGAAGGCTTCGAGCCATACCTCAGGTTTCTTAACGCCTTCAGACGAAGCCGCCTTGTCGGCCCACCGCTTGGCATCGAAGGTTCGTACGATGGAGTCGACGGCCATCTCAGAACAGGTTGCAGGATCTTCGTGAGCGAGCGCCACGTTCCAGGCATGAACGCCAGCAATCTTTTCCCGGATGTGGGTTTCCACCGCGTCGTCGATTACCTGCTTGTGCCGGTTGAGATAATTCTTGGAAACGTCACGCAGGTTGGCATTGGCGCCACCGGTCATATCGAGCGGAATGGGGTCAACCGCGCTGCCGCTGACCTCCCGCGCACGATCGGCAAAATAGCACACGAGATTGAGCGCCGTCATGCGAAAGAGGGGCTCGAACTTTTGCGGCGCCGGCAGGCTGCGCAGGGTCAGGATTGCATCCCAATCCTCGGCCAAGCGATCATAGGCGGGGTGCGTGTTGAGCGGGAGATACCCGATCGGCCCGCCCTGCGTGCGATCGTTGGTACTTGGAACGAGGCGAGCGGCCAGTATTTCTGCGGGATCGGTCGCGCCGAGGAAATACCGCTTCACCTCACGTGCCACATTGCTCGCGAGCGCCGAACGATTGAGCATCAGGTAGATCATTTCGCCGCCGCGGCCAAAGAAGGCGCGGTCGGCGACGAACTTCAGATCAACATCGTTGAGAATAAGGCTTGGGCCGCGGGGCGCGAGAAATTTCGACGTGTAACGACGATTGTTGAGGACATCGAGTTCGAGGCCCTTGATGATCCGGACCGCTTGGCGGGCATCCTCGAAACTGCCATCGAAGCGGTCCTTGAGGTAGGCGAAGTTAACCCCAGCCACCCTCACCTCGTTTGAAAAGCCGCGATTGAGGGCCTCTATCCAAGTATCGAAGCGATCCTGGGGCGCGATGCGCTCGTCCTTGACGATCATATCGAGCGAACTGTCCCTGAACAGGATGTAGCGCAGCTCGACCGATCGGATGACCGGGATGATGATGGATTCGTGGGAGTGGGGGGTGTGCCCCTTCTGATTGAAGATCCGCGTTTCGGAGTAATGCCGTCCGTCATCGCCAATTTGCAGCACCCGACAGATCGCTAGGACTTCGAGGACTAGCATGTAAGGGAGTTGTTCTTCGACGAACCGGTGACCGAAGAGCTCCTCTTGCACCCACATCAGGGTATCGGCACCGTCACCGAGATGCGAACGCAACGTGACGGGTTCTGCTGGGGCTTCGACGGCATCAAGCATCAGATTTCACTCTCCAGGGCACCGATCGAGCGTTCGGCCAGCGTTTCGCCTTCAGTATCGACCGCCTTGAAATTGGTACCGTCTTCCTGCTCGCGATCGAGAATGCGGCCAACACAGCGGATCTGGAAATTGCGCACATCCTGGAAGCACTGGTTGGAAAAGCTCATCGGCAATGCTCCATCGTTGACCCGCATGAGGTATTCGAAAAGCGTTGGTGTGAGTGGCAGTGACGCCAAAATCTCAACCGGCGGGTAAGATGCGATCAGCTGAAGAAGGGGTGGTCGACCGGGGGACGCAGGAGCAGCCAAATTGAGGTTGTACGGCTTACCCGTCCAGCTGATCGGGCTGGTTACGAGGATCGGGACGCCGGTGCCCTTGTAGACACCCGAGGGCTGGGTCAGCCAGAGTCGGTCCGATGTCTCGGTCAGCGATCCCGTCAGGGCGCGGTTAAGGCCTTTGACCAAGCGCGGTCGCGTCCTGCGAAACATGTCTGGATCGCGTTCAGCTTCGCTCAATAGGATATTGAGGTAGTGATCACCATAGGTATGGACTGAGAGCTGCCAAGGGCTTTGTTCTCGCGCGTCGGGCGCGGCATTAGGCCATTCAAAGAACAGCCGGCGGCGCTGCGCGGTCAGAATGTGACGAAGCTCGACGATATGATCAGCCGGATTCTCGATATAGTCAGCCCGCGCCTTCGCATAGCTCGCGCTGCCATATTGCGGGTGATCGACGCCGTCTAGCTTTGCATCCATCAGGATATCGTCGAAGAAATTGTTGGTCTCAAATCCGATGGCGAATTCATTAAGTGCGGAGAACGCAGCGTTCTGGGTACGTCGGGTCGGCGGATGGTTGTCGCCGAAAACATTGGTGTAGGGGTTGGTGTAGGCATATTCTCCGTCCGCGGCGCGCTGGGACGCCCGCGCACAATTCAGCAGAGGCGCGGCATAAACGTTCTTGGCGTCACCGAGCAGGGCATTGACCACAATGATGATGATCTGCCGGATCGAAAGATGCCGTTCATCGGCCGCCGAGATCTCGACCAGCGCCCGAAGGCGGGTGCGCATCGAAGCGCCACCATTTTTGAGCAGGATCTCGCGGTTGGTCTGGACCGGGCACCGACCTTGGGCGCCGATCTCACACCCCGAGCCACAATCGCTCCAGCGGGGGTGGTTGCAGATCTCGTCAATGATGGCGTTGATCGTCGAGGCGTGCGAGGTCCTCGACATGTTGACGAGGCGGAAGGAATAAGGGGAGGGGGGTAGTTCCTCGTCGTCGCGCAGGAGTTCCCGAAATATTGTGAGGATATTCCTGCCGGCGGCGCTGCCACCCATATGCTCTTCCCACGAGCGCAGCAGATGGCCGTCATTGACGCAAAAGACAAAGATCTCGCGTGGATCCGGATCCGTGAAAGACGCGATCATGCGCGGCAACAGAGACGACTTCTCCGAGGCTGTGACTTCGCTCATATCCTTGACAAAGACGATAGACCGCCCAGTTTCAGGATCAGTAAAAGGTGTGATCTCCTTGAGGGTGGTGGGACCACCCAGCCGCTCAAGAACCTTGCGGGCGGTGTAGGTCTTTCCATCCCCTGCAGTTCCCGTGAGCACCACGGACCGGGCAGGCGACCCTCTCAGATCGGCGATGATCCGGCCGGAATGAGTTTCCGGAATGGAGATCGGCTCGACCCCAGCCCGAGCGGCGGCATCAACGACGAACTCGTCGTACATGTTGTTACCGTCCGACGTCGGCCCATAAGCCGCCAGAAAGTCGACCAATGCATTGTTACTCATTCCAGCCCCCTCCGCTCCCTCAGAATACCAGTCCCGACAGAGCCTTGCCCAGAGTAATCGGCATTAAATCTGGAGGACTCGTCAAAGTCGAGCCCGCCGCCCGTTACTTGTGACAGGTCAGGCACATCTTGGACTGACCATAGAGATCATCGATATCAATCGGCTCCCCGTCGGGACGCAGCGGGTTAGGCTGAATCTTTGCCTTCATGCGCTCGAGGCGCGCTGCATGATCGCTGCGAATCTGGGCCACGCGATCCGGATGGGATAGTTCCTCAAGGGATTCCCCCTGGCTCCAGGTGAAGGGCGAGCCATGCTCCACTGCCGTCTTTTCGTAGGACTTGGCCTCCTCGAAGGCCTCTGGATGGCGCTCCATAAGGCGTACCCATTCGATCTTCTGTTGGAAAAAGCAGAAGGTGCAACCGCTGCGCGAACGCCATTCATAATACGACGGCAATCCCAGGCCTGAGGCCTCAAGCAGCTCGATTACGCCTGCCTTATCGACTCCGTCTTCACGGAAGGGTAGGCGGACGGACAGGTTCTGCGATTTCGAACTGTAGCCTTCACGGTAATCTTCGTCCGAACGGATCGCTACATAGGAGGTGACCTCGTCGCCGTTCTTGAGCATGGGCTTCACCCAATTCTCGAAAGGGCGTAGCTTGAGCATGCGAGTGCACCAACGCGTCTGCGCTGAGGGAAGGAACGAATTGTACTGCATGAGCCAGAAATCGAAATCCCGGTCGGGATTGAGCCGCAGGATCGGCTTTCCGAGGACACCTTCGAGGCGTCCGAGATATTCGTAGACCTCGGGAAGCTCCTTGCCGGTATCAGTAAAGAAGTATTCAATGTCGAATTCAGGATAGTGGTGACGCATATAGACCGCCAGCGCGGCACTGTCTCTGCCACCAGACAACCCCAGAACGTGGCGTTCAACCATCAGACGGCCTTTCTCTTTTCGTCGTCCTTTTCAGACGTCAAAACTCTGGCCCCGTACCGCGCGAGAGCGGCCAGGACCAGCTTGTTGTTGGCACCCGACATCTGAGCGGAAAGTTTGGCGACGAGATTGTCCACGACTTCGCCTTCGGTCTCGCTGACATCGAATTCACCAAAGATTGGAGCCGGCCGCCCCCCGACGCTCACAACGAATGCCATTGCTTCACGCTTGTCCTTGCGACCCTTCACATGCGCAAAGGCTTCGGCGTGGTTGAATTTCAGCGCGAGCGTAGCCAGCCCCATAGCGGCTCGATCAATATCGGCATCGGACCAGTCCCGGACCGGGCGATTGGCCGCAAGGCTTGCCAAACCCTCGATGTCCTCGTCACTGCCTTGGAATGTCGCGATGCGCCCAACGAACGCCTCGAGCTGGAAATCCCCCGCTAGATCCCGGATGTTTTCGGCCCGGGCTCGTAAATCGGCGATCGCATTGGGCGAGGCGTTAGGGACCTGCAGCTCGGAGAGTAACTCAGAGCGTAGGCGGTGTAGCATTTCGGGGTGCGCGGCAACGAGCTCTTCGAGCCCCTGCCGAACATTGGCGATGACCCCGTCGTGGTCATCGCCCTTCGCCGAGAACAGGCCTGGCAGATCATTGAAGATCAGCTTGTTAGGGTCGGCAGCCTTCTTGAAGATGTTCCGCACCGCCGTGGCGTTGGAGGATAGGCGCTGGGTACGTTGGGACCATGGAGACAGACGGGTATAGATTGCCACAAGTCCACGTCCCACATCGATCGGCTCGAGATTGCTCAAGGTGTTTTCAGGATCGAGGTCGCGAACCACGTCGGCGAGGCCGGAAAGGAGCTCGCGGGCGTCCTCACTGAGATCCATCCACCGGATCTGTATCAGCGTCGCGTCCTTGACGAGATAGTCGATGTCGATGTCCCGCAGAAAGGGTTGAAAAATGCTGTCGCGATAAAAGGCGAGCGTTGACCGCATGGTCATCAAAAAAGTGATCGCCAGGACCGGCATGATTCCGCGCTTGAGACCAAACGGCTTCTTGCCCCAAAGGGTATAAATCTCGTCGAGCGATACCGAGCGCTTGGCGTTGGCTTTGAGGTATTTTTCCGCCGCGCTCCAGAGTGACCCTAGGCCAGCGGGGTCTTTGCCTTCACGCGGATCAAGAAAGCCAAATCCATCGCCTTGCTTCCCATGCAATCCGGTCTTGGCCAGCAGGGACAAGTAGAGACCGCCCTCGGCGGGAAACCCTTCGATCCCAAGCCGCTCGAGGTGACCCTCGGTGACCATTTTCTTGAGAAGGACATTCTGGGCTGCGACAGCATTGCTCGACGGCTTTATACGGTTGAGCAACTCGTTGTGCAGGACCGGCGCCTTGATGAAGCGGTGGTCCGCAAACTCGGAGGCCATCTGGCTCAAGTGGCGCAACGGTATGCGTACGACACGGTCCTTACCGTGATGCCACTCAACCTGCTCAAAAGCCTTTGTCACTTCTGATTCAAATATTGATTGGGCGGCCGCCAGCCGCGCCGAAACCTCGCGCCGCGCCACGGCGTCACCCTGTAGATCGGGGTGAGCTCGAACCCGGCCGAGGGCTTGGACCTCGCGGGCGAGATTGAGGATGTAGTCGGTGCTAGCGGCGATTCCGAAAACGGTGTCCCAATCGGTGTTCGTGACATCCACCCCCTCGAGCATTGTCGCCAGGTCCCTGAGGGTCTCGCCCTGGTCTGGCACCACGAGCACGAACTGCCCGATTGTACCGTCGGCCGGCCGATAGCTCTCAATATGTTTTTCGAGCTCGCTCGACAATACGATATCGATATCGAACCAGCGCAGTGCGCCGGTCTTGTGATAATGGCGCTTGCACAGGACCGGCTGCAGTCCCGAGAGCGAGCGAACCAACGCCATGTCGGGCTGGGGATGCTCGCCAACCTCCGCCTCGATCGCTGCCTCGATGTCGAAGTCGCTGCCGGCGTAGACCGCAAAGCCGCCAAGAAACTTCTTGAAGACGATGAGAGACCATTCAGCCAGCTGCTCAAGCGCTGCATCAATCTCGGATGCTGAACTGCCGGTCATACACACAGCGAGAACTGCTTCGGAGGCGGAAAGGCCAGAGCGATCCTTGAACAGATCGATTACGGCAATTGTCTTGAGCACCCGAAAGTGCACCTCGTCCCCACCCATGGCGCCGCACCGATCGATCGCCTCGGCCGCTACAGCCCAGCGGTGACCGTCCGGAGAGGACAGGATGGCTGGTTCGAGATTGACCCTCAAATAGTCCCAAAGATGATCGGGGGTGAACATGCCGCTCGGTGAGCGCCGCAGAAAATCACGAAACCCGTGTGGTTCAGCAGAATTAAGAAAACCAAAGATACTGCGCTGGTTCTGACCGAACCGACGGCGCGAGATCGGGCCGAGAAGGGCCGCCGTTGCCGGGTGCAGAGGCCAGCACGTTGCAAGTAATTCCGTGAGTGATTTGACGGCTTCGGCCCGGCCGGACGCGATAGAAGTAGCCACGACTTTGGCCGCAGGCACATGCGCCTTATTCCCGGGCTCGCCCTTGATGGCACGCGAAAG
The DNA here is from genome assembly GCF_042656785.1 of Aquamicrobium segne. Lineage (NCBI taxonomy): Bacteria > Pseudomonadati > Pseudomonadota > Alphaproteobacteria > Hyphomicrobiales > Phyllobacteriaceae > Aquamicrobium > Aquamicrobium segne. Next base: position 60,681 of record NZ_JBHSLL010000051.1, on the reverse strand, counting down.
GATGGCGATCTGTTCTTCTGTGCCCACATTGACCGGCAGGTCGATGAACCGGCCGTGGATCTTGATCCACTCATCACGCAGATCACGCGAGAGCTTCGCGGCATACTCGTCGAACGCTTGGTGCAGGATACCGACAAAGACAAGCCTTCCGCCGCTACGCGAAGCGATCTCGGCTACCTGCTGGATTAGATGAACGTCACCATGTCCCCGCGCCACGGCCTCGAGCATCTTGCCCATTTCATCTACGAAAACGAGAAGCCCGCCATGCTTATCAGTTTTCTCGGCCGCCAAGCTCTTGAGGGTGTCTAGGACGCCAGTCTCTGTCCAAACCGTGTCTGCGGGAGCAAATCCTGACCTGACGAGCGCTTCGCCAAAGATCGCTATCGGATCATCCTTGCGGCCGACGATTCCAAGAATGCGCCACCCCTTCTTGCGGGGTGGTAGCTTGCCCCAGATCTCGTTAGCTATGTCCTGACCGATGATCCCCGCCGCTTCATCACGCAGCAAGGCATTGCCGTTCATCAGAGCACTCAGCGCGACGACAAGGCTCGACTTCCCCGAGCCATAGGGACCCGTCCAGGTGAAAGCTGCTTGCCCGGTATCTGAGACGTGCTCGGCCATCGATTGCAGAACAGCGATCGAAGATGGAGGGCAGATGAAACCGCGCAAGGCCTCTGCGTCACCGAGATCGGTATCGATGCGCACGGCGCGTTGAAAACGGGGTTCGATGGCTACACGTTCGATGAGGCTCATGATGCTGCCCTTATGGAACCGACAACATCGGCGAAATCACGCGCCACATATTCTAGAGCAGCAGCCTCGTCGATGACGCGACGGCGCAGCACTTGCTTGAGGCCGGCCGTCTCAGACCACATCAGATCACCGTCAGTGAACGAATCGAGATCAGCGAGGCGTTCGGAGAGAGCGGCTTCATCAAGCAAAAAGACCCGACCGGGAGATCCGGGCTCATAAGCAATCGTCTCAAAGGAGAGCGAATTGCTGCGCGAACCCACAGATCCTGCGTATCGCTCCCAGAAATCGAGTAAAGCGTAGAGAAAGACACCCATGCCGAGCGTGGGCTTGCCGCCACGAACCATGCGGAACCCATCTTTGCGCCCGATCCCCCGTATGAGACCGAGTTCGACGAGGGGAGATTCTAGACTGTCTTCGTGTGCCCCTCCGGCGGAGGTCGCACGCGATGCGTAGGTCCTTATGAAGCAGTCAACATCACGCTTGATGGTGGCGTCAGAAATCCTGGGCCACCTCCTGTCTTGGGCCAGTGCCACAAGTGCGCGAGTAAGGCCGTCACGCTCAAAATCAATGTCAGGTAGGTATCCAAATACCCAATACCATGTGGTCCGGTTTGGCCGGCCGCACAAAAGCCAATGGGCAAGCCACGAGGTCGCCGCGACCTCCATAAATGGGTCTAATCCGTGCGAGCCAAAAATTAGCTTCCCAAGCGGGGTAACCATTATCCTCCCGGCCGAGTCTGCTGGCGTTATCATGCCCACTGACTCAGACCAGTATCTTATTGAGGCAACCATGTTCTTGCCAACGCCGAAATGTCCGATGGCGTCATCTGCTAAAAATAATTTTCTATTGTACTCTGACTCTTGGCTTGCAGAGACAGCGTCGACTGCCTTTTTTAGCCAGCCGTACTTGAGCGGAAATGTTTCATGGCCTGAAAATTGTGGTCGGTATTCAAATTCATAAAGCGGACCTCTACCCATAACTAAACCCACCAAGCCATTTTTTGGTGACAATAGAGCACGCCGGCGATACGATCAATGGGCACCTGGAGGAGCTATCCAGATTGGAAGTCGTTAAATGAAACCCATCTATTTGGATTGTCAGGCAACCACGCAGCTTGATGACCGCGTAGCAGAAGAAATGCGGAACGCCGGCTTCGGGAACCCTCACTCGAGCGAACACGCGGTGGGTTGGGAGGCGGCAAAGAAAGTGGACCGCGCTCGGGAGCAAACCGCTGCTCTAATCGGAGCCGACCCTGACGAGGTATTTTTTACGTCAGGCGCCACAGAAGCCAATAACCTGGCAATTCTCGGCATTAGAAGATCGATGAAAAACTTGAAGGGCAAGGTCCTTCGAAGTCCAATAGAGCACAAGAGTGTGCTGTCAGCATGTGGAGCATTATCCCAAGAGTTCAGCTTTGAAATCAATGACTTGCCTATAGATCAAGACGGCAGAGTGAGACTCGAAGCGATAGAAGAAAATATTGATGAACAAACAGCTTTGATCTCAATTGGCTTGGTGAACAGCGAGATCGGCGTCATTCAGGATATCGCCGCTATCAATAGCCGCAAGCAAGGAGCTCTCTTCCATTGTGACGCGGCGCAAGGCCCAGAAGCAGTAAGCATGGCCAATATGGCGGACCACTGTGATCTGATGGCGCTATCGGCCCATAAGATGCGAGGTCCAATGGGAATTGGCGCATTATATATCGCACGTGCTGTACAGCCTCGGATTGCTCCCATCCTCTTCGGTGGCGATCAGCAAGGAGGGATGAGACCAGGAACACTTCCGCTTGCGCTTTGTGTGGGCATGGGGGCTGCATGCGACCTTGCTGCCTCAAATGAAGATGGACGGAAACGCATCGCCTCAGTCAGGGACGCCTTTTCAAAGGCACTGCGAGAACAGGGTGTTGATTTTCGAATTAATGGAGTAAAAGATTTATGTCTCCGTCACCCTGGAAACCTCAATATCAGCATCAACGGCGCTGATGCCCAGCAATTGCTGCAGTTGATCCAGCCAAAAATATCAGCCTCCACTGGCTCTGCTTGCACCTCGGGGACTCAAGAGGTTTCCTATGTTCTGACTGCGATAGGTCTGACGGAAGATGAGGCGAGATCTTCTATCAGATTTAGCATCGGTTCATCGACCACAATTGAAGATGCAATATATGCAGCACAAGAAATTGCCAAAGCCTACAACCGGTTAATGTAGTAAGTCTGACTGAGACCCTGCGCCGTACTCAAAAAAAAGTACGCACGATCGCCTTATTAAATTTTACACCACGGTGAGCCATTGAACGCTTCGACAGACCAATAACGAGGACTGTAAAGCTCTGAGAGACGCGGTGGAGATCGATGAATCGGGCTTTTAGATGTCCGAGGTCTAGCAGGCTGTTGAAAAAGGGCTCGCGACAGTCCCAGGTTCGTGATTCACTGCGATCACGAAGGGGTGGGAGTGAATTATGCGGGGCGAAGACGGACAGACGGGCGAACTATTCAGCTACGTAGACGTTGAGGCGCGGGTGCGGCGGGATCATCCGTTGCGCACGGTCCGGGTAATCGTCAACGAGGCGCTGTCGGCGCTGGAGCGGGACTTCGCGATGCTATATCCGGCGATTGGGCGGCCATCGATCCCGCCGGAGAAACTGCTTCGGGCGATGCTGCTGCAGGCGTTCTACTCGATCCGCTCGGAGCGGCTTTTGATGGAACGGCTGGAATACGATCTCCTGTTCCGCTGGTTTGTCGGGATCGGCGTCGATGATGGAGCTTGGGATCATTCGGTGTTCTCGAAGAACCGCGACCGGCTGCTGGAGGGCGACATCGCGGCGAAGTTTCTGAGCGCGATTCTGGCGCAGCCCAAGGTGAAGAGGCTTCTTTCCACGGATCATTTTTCGGTCGACGGCACGCTGGTCGAGGCTTGGGCGTCAATGAAGAGCGTCAAGCCGAAGGGCTCGCCGTCGGACGCCGACCGGGGGAACCGCTCGAGCGAGCCGCCGGCAGAGGGCGGCGGACGCAACGCGGAAGCGGACTTCCACGGTCAGAAGCGGTCGAACGACACGCATGCCTCGACCACCGACCCCGAGGCCAGGCTCTATCGCAAGGGGAAAGGCAAGGAGGCCAAGCTCTGCTTCATGGGGCATGGGCTGATGGAGAACCGCCACGGCTTGCTGGTCGACGCCTGCCTGACGTTGGCCGACGGGCATGCGGAGCGGGTGGCGGCGCTGCACATGATCGAGCCCCGCGCCGACCGGCCACAAGCGATCACACTCGGCGCCGACAAGGCCTATGACGCTGAGGACTTCATCAATGAGCTGCGCTCGATGACAGTGACGCCGCACGTGGCGCAGAACACGAACGGCCGTCGTTCGGCGATCGACGGGCGCACGACGCGGCACGGCGGCTATGCCGTCAGCCAGCGAATTCGCAAGCGCATTGAGGAGGCGTTCGGATGGATCAAGATCGTCGCCGGACAGGCGAAGACGAAGTTGCGTGGCCGCGACCGCGTCGGATGGGCCTTCACCTTCAGCGCCGCTGCCTACAATCTCGTGCGGTTGCCGAAGTTGCTGGCGGCACCGATATGAGTGCGCCGGCGAACTGCCCGTTGATTGGCCGTTGGCGGATCGTCGAGGCCGATCTGTGGGATCGCGATCATCTCGACCTTGTCGATCCCGCCACTATCACCATCGGAGCGGAAAACCACGGTGAGATCGCCTTTGGCGCCCTGCAAGCCGGCCTCGACCTCAGCTATGGCCCTAATATGGTGTTCTTCACATGGGCCGGTTTCGATGAGATGGACGACGTCACTGGCGATGGTTCCGCTGAATTGCTCGACGACGGCTCGATCGAGATCACATTCGCTTACCACAACGGCGACGAGGCGATCCTTAAAGCCAAAAGAGATACTTCTTCAACAGCCTGCTAGGACTTACTTCCTGACTGTCGATTTTGGAGAGTGAATTCGTGACTGAAGAGAGTTTTGCTCCGACTTTCAAATCGCACCGTGACTACCATCATTTTCGACGTGAGGTCATGAAGTCCCGTCGTTACATTCGGTCTCCAGAGACGGAAGCATTTCTGCGAGCCGTCGCTGCCACGTGTCATGCCCGAGAGAATATCGTCAACGTGGGCGCGGGATTAAGACGCGCCCAAGTGGCACATGGCCTGAGACCCATGTTATCAAACCGGCGACGCCGGTGAAGACATCTACATCGACGATATCGAGTGCGCAGCCAGCAAGGCCCGCATGGTGCCTTTGCGTGACCGTGCCAGCGACGGGCGCGTGAACCCCCGCGGCATACCCTGTCTTTATATGGCGACAAACGACGCCACGGCAGTGTCGGAAGTCAGGCCTGCGATCGGCGCTTACGTGACCGTCGCTGGTATGAAAAGTTTGCGCGAATTGAAACTGATCGACTGCAGCGTTCTCACCGAAAGGCAGTTCATATACTTCAAAGAGCCAGAACGCATGGAGATGGAGAAGGCTGTTTGGTCGGATATCGACAGGGCATTTTCAGCGCCGACAGATAGGTCCGTCGACACAGCAGAATACGCTCCCACACAGATACTCGCGGAACTGTTCCGTTCTCTCGGATACGGCGGTGTGGCGTACAAGAGCTCGTTCGGCGAAGACGGCTACAATGTCGCGATTTTCAATGTTGACGATTTCGAAGTCGGGTGGTGTCGGCTGTTTCAGGTAAAAGACATTACGCACAAAATCGAACAGCAACCCGACTGATCGCCATACAACTCTCCTGAACGATGAATGGCAGCTTTCAGGAATACTTCACTTAATCTAACATGACTTGAATAGGGTCAATTTCTACCATTCTGAGCGATCGGTTCTATCAAATTTTGCCAACGCATGATTTATCGAAACCGATTTTCTGCAGTGATATGCAATGTCAGCGGTTCGGCATCCTCCCAGCGGTAGATTTCCGTGCGAAGATAGCGGAGTTCATCGTCGTAACGCTCTTCGTCGATTTCGGTCCACCAGGCCTTGGGCCGCCCGTCGCTTCCGTCTGACCACCTGTAGCCGCGGGCTTTCAGATGATCCTTCATGTCAAAGGGTGAGTTTTCTGCGAAAATTCGTACCCTGCTGCGAGTGCTTGACCGGAGAAGCTCGACAAAGGGTACGATCATCTCGTCGCCCACTGGCCGGGAAAGAACTTCGAGTAACGCATGACAATCGTCAGTCGCACGATGTCCTTCGTGGAAGAGGCCGGACTGGCCGACCAGATAGCCAAGCTTGTTGCCTTCAAAGCCCAGATCTGCCCATCTGATTTCAGAAACAGAACACGCCCATGCCTTGGGGATAAAGGATGGCGACAGCTTCTCGCAGAATGGCCGGTCGAAGCCGGCATTGTGCGCAATAATCAGATCGGCCGGTTTGATCAGCACATCGAGGGCATCAATATCAATTTCCTGACCCTCGACCATTTCATCGGTGATACCGGTCAGGCGGGTGATTTCGGGCGGGATCGGTGAGGAAGGTTGACGCAGCCCGCCATAGACCCCGACCACATCGCCCACCGTGCCATCGTCGTCATAGGTGAAAGCAACTGCGCCGATCTCAATCACCTCGTCCTTTGCATGCTGGAGGCCGGTAGTCTCCGTATCGACCAGAACTGCAAGTCGGGGATGGGCACTTTCGGAACGCGGTATGACCGGGCGTGGAACCAGTTTACGCAGGACCTGGAATCGACCAGTCGCTTCAAGCCGTTGGGCTACTTCTTCTTCGTCCCGGGCATCAAGCGGGGGCGTAGCCTGCTTCCTCACCGGTCTCGGGGCAGGCCGCGGTACCTCACGATAGCCCGGTGCTTCGTCAAAGAGATCGAACTGGGCGGATGAATTCTTCATGCTGCCCTTTCCTGTATTGTTGCGGTCTTCTTCATATAAGGCCTGGTGATGATGAACCGAATGTCATGAGCGCATGTTAACTGGGTATTGACGACCGCAGTCCCGCTTATCATTGCACGAAATCCAGACTGCCCTCCAAGGAGGCAAGAAGTTGAATTACAGCCCGCTCGATCAACCGGAAAGCATCGCCCACGTCTTTGCACAAGCATGGGCCCATCGGGACGCGGACAAACTTGCGTCTCTTTTCGATGAAGACGCCGAATTCGTCAATGTGACAGGCCTTTGGTGGCATGATCGCGCTGCGATCCGCAAGGCGCACGCTTATGGCTTCGAACACATTTTCGGTGCATCGACGCTGCGCCTGATGAAGGTCAAGGTAAAGATGCTGGCTGAGGATATTGCCATCGTCCACGCCCGGATACGCATCGAGGGACAAAGCAGTGCCGGGCCAATCGATAGTCCGGGTGTACGCAACACCATCTTTTCTTTTATCGTGCACCGCCGCAATGGGAGCTGGAGTTGCGCCTCGGCGCATAACACCGACATCGTGCCTCATATGGAAACGAACCTGGTGGGGCCTGACGGAACGCTTCGACCGGTGAGCTATCGCTGACGACTGACAGCAAGATATTCGACCAGGGTTCGCGTCGGATCCGAATTACCTCGCTTCGTCAACCTACCTGTTTGCGATGGTCTATCTGATCAGTCCTCAGTTCCAGTTCGGCGCACACACGTCAGTCTACGCTAGCAGCTATCGAACGATCAGGGTCATGGGTAGAGATTCCCGCTCTCGTCATCATTTTAATGTACGCTCGAACGAATTTTTCGTTCGATGCTCATTCACGCTGGAACTTTAACGTTTTGTTTCATATTGTTTCCTTGAGGCGGTACGCGCCGCTTTGGGGCTTCGAAACCCCTGTCCACCGGTTGGTGCCGGCCGTTACGGCGCCGCGATCCTATGGCCATTGGCCGGGGTCCTGCGACGTATGTCCAGGTGCCTCGGTACTAAAGGTCACAGGGCTGCGGTGGACGCAGTTTCGAAACCCCGGCTTGGGTTCACAGGATTATCGATTGCGGGGGCGTACCGCAAATCACCCACCCTGAAGGTCGAATGACAATGCGAGACCCTTCGCTAAAGGTTCAGATTACCGATCTGTCCGAAAAACTCGACCCATTGATCGCTCCACTCGATAACGATCAGCTTTTGACCCTTGTGATCGAGGCGATCAGAGAATATCGCCGCCTGCTACAATGCGCAGAAGATGCCCATCAGCAATGGGAACAGGCAAAATCTGCGCTCGCCAGCGAACACTGCCGACTGAAAGAGCTTGAGCGCACCTACCTCAACGCCCTGAAAAGGCACCAGGCCCAGATGAACCTTGTCGCAGCGCTGACAGACCGGCTCGGCTACATCCCGATCATTGATCAGGAAGGCCCTAGCGAAGAGGAATGAGCCCGCGCTCGAGAGCAATTCGTACCATATGAGGCCCATTGGTGGCGTTCAGCTTGGCTTGAGCATTTTCTATATGAAACCTGACCGTCCTTTCGGTAATCCCGTGCATCTGGGCAATTTCCGCTTTTGTCTTGCCCATCGAAGTCCACATGACACAGTCGAGTTCTCTCGGGGTCAGCGGGTTGGAAAGCATCTGGCGTGCGGCGAAATCCACACTGGATACGTGCATGTGAGTGTAGGCGACAGCCGCCACGGCAGATTTAAGCGCGGCGATATTATACGGCGCGTCCATGTCGCATTCGGACATGAACGTCAGCATAGCCATTCTCCCGAACCCGGCACGCATGGGGATCGTCATACCGGACACGACGCCGAAATCGCCGATCTCGTCGCGATATTTTCGTGCAACAGGCTCAGTCAAATCCATTCGCGCCAATGACCACCAGAACGGCGCAGCCGTCTTGCGGGCATGTCTCACCACCGGATCGACGATCGATAGTTGCGCGTCGAGATAATAGTCCTCCCACACCTGCGGCAGATCGGTGAGAGTACGAGCCCCATCGCTGCTGACCCCGACATAGGCAAAACGTTGCAGTCCCGCAGCGACCGTGAATTTATGCAACGCGGCACGTACCGCACGTTCGTCGCGGTTGAGTTCTAGCGCTTCGAGCAAGCCAGAAATCTGGTCCGACAAGGGGTTTATTCGCCTTGCAGGTTGCATTTCGTCCTCCTCACGACGTCACTTTGCCGCGATTATCGAACTCCTACGAGTTTACCTCCTGTTCCAGACTTCGCGGCGTCTCTAAGCGGTGAAATTCTTTAGCCATTTTGGTTTTGAAACCTCAGGAACTCAATCTGCATCCGCGACAAATCGACTGTTCCCGGTCACATCGGCGTTACCGGGCTGCTCGCCCGCAGTAGCTAAAGGCTGGAAATTGTAGCACAACATCATGTTATTCATGGTTTTTCTGCCCTTTGAGCGTGGAAAGATCGACGCGTATGCCGGCAGCATATGGATCGAAGTTCTGTTCTGACATCGGTGCGCGATCCGACTCTGAACCTTCTATCACTTCTGGTGTATTCTCCATCGAGGTATCCTCCTCACCAGAAAGCGGTCCAGGGTCTGCTTCGCCAAAGACATAAGCGTCCTCAAAAATTCCCGTCCGCCAGGCTGCGAGTGCTTCCCGAAATGTGCCGGGACCTGCCTCTCCACGTGCGTGGGCAACAATCCAATAGACCTTGCCGAATAGTGCCGAACCCATGCGGATGTTCTGACAGGCGTCGACCAGATCCGCCGGGATTTCCGTCGCATCTGAAACGCCGTAGCCTGCGGGATATTGGGTGACCCCAACACGTACCGTAGCCTGACCGACGAAACGCCGGATCAAACTCACTGCAGCATCCGCATTTTGCGGCGCCTGTGGCAGGATAATCCTGTCACCGGACGTGATGGTTACGGAAAGGGGATTGTCCGATCCCACCACAGCAATAAAGCGCTCGACAATTGCGATCTCGATCTGGGGGTCAGCACATTGATGGATCAGCGCGGCCTCGATCATGGCGAGCCTTTCTTTCAAGTGTTGAATGAGATGATGAGCGGAAGCGAAAACAATCGCGCCCAAGCGGTCGCACTTGCTCGCTGGATGGCAACGATGTTGGTGTTTTCGGTCCACCAGCCATTGCCCGTCGCAACAATGACGTCCGGGCTGTACAAGGCAGATTGCAGGATCGACCAGATGATGAGTTGCTCGTAGCAGATCAGCGGGGCGATCCTGTGGCCATCGATTTCGACAACTGGATTGTCGAAGAAATGCGCTCGTGCTCCTGCCGGCTCACCGACAAGTCTCCGCCAGGGCTGCCACATCGACACCGGCACCGGCATCCGCTCACGGTAGAGAATCCGAGATCCCTTGCCGGAAATTTCCACCATGACATTGTCGTAGCCTGCGGCATCAACGATGATTGCGCCGGCGATGACGGTCAGGCCACTATCAGTGAAGGCCCTGCCCCAGAGGCGCGCTGTCGTCGGCGTCCAGATGCCTGCTGAACTTTCCGGTAATACAACAACCCGCGCACCATCTTCGGCTGCATCCATGACAAGGTCGATGGTTTCGACCTGCTGCGCATAGTCGGCATATTGTCCGTTCTCGCCACGAAACTGCGTGTCGATACCAACCCATCCTTCAGGGGCGCCCGGAGGCGTCCAGGTTGTTGCGGACCATAAGCATAGAACGGCGATCGCGAGCGCCGTGATCGGCCAGATTCTGGTTGTCATCGCCAGAAGGCCGATCGCGGCAGCTACCAGACCTAGCCATCCCCATCCGGAAAACACCATACCGGCACCCGTGATCGGATGCGCCCATCCGACAATACCGAAAGGTGGTAGGCTCATCAGCACCATTGCGATGCCATAGCGAGCCGCCCGGCCCCATCCCGGCCGCTTGGTCCAGAGCACGGCATGAACGAGCACAAAACCAGCCGATGCTGCAACCCAGAGCGCAAGTCCCGCTCCGATGCCGCCACCGTAAAAATTGATGACCCCCTGCGGCAGGCCGTGTGACGCGGCGAGGAAATACCCGGCGGCAACCAGCGCTGCGCCTGTCCGCGTCCGCGTCATCGCCCAGAGAGCCGGGAACAGCATGGCCACGGCAAGATAATAAGGATTGCCGCTCCAGCCAATCATGCCGATGACGATTGCCGCGATGATGAGCAATGCCGGTTTTACGAGTTCAGGGTGCGACCGTAAGGATTGGCCGGGCGAGGCCAAGAACGCCGGAAGCAGGGATCGGGCCAAAATATCTCGAGTCATAGGAACCTGCGAAAGTGGAATGAAGGAAGAGGTGACCCGTGGGCACAATTCCATCGGACCAGGAAGAAAGCGCCCTGCCCTCAGCATCGGTGCTGCGAATGTCGGAATGCACCAGAACGCTGCCCTCGATTGTGACACTATCGTCGACGGCGACGTGCTGGCCGGGCAGTGCAACCACTGTCTTGATGAGCGGACTCAACCAGCCCGGGCAAAGGCCCCGCCGGACGTAACCGCGCTCGAGAGCTTCTGAGAAGGCGGCGTTTTCCGGCGGGCAGATGAAGACGAGATCCCCGGTGGCTATCGGGCGATCCATAGGGACAATCTGCCAAAGCCCGAGCGGATAGCTCGGTGTCAGATTAAGACGAAACCCGAACCCGCAGAATGTGGTGAACATCAGGATTGGCGTGACGATCGCCGACAACACGATGGCGGCACGCCGCACCTGAATTGTCATTTCAGCACCTGCGACTGGCGCTGGGTCTGACGCAGTGCCTCAGCCTCCTTGAGAGCCTGGGTCGTTCGTTCATGGGCGGCAAGCTGCTGGCCAGCCCGCATCATCGGCCATGCCGTTGCCAGTTTCTGGCGCTCACCCGGCGACATGCCGAAGGCCTGCTTTTCGAACGCAGGACCAGTCGCATCTTTCGCAGCGTTGGAGAGAAGGCTGCGCTCGCCGAACCGCTCGGACACCGCTTTGTTGAACGTGTCAATCTCGGCTCTGACCATTCTGTCAGCCAGCGCAAAGCCCAGAGCCGCTGGGAGATCGTTGCGATCGATGGCGTCTCGGACGCGCTCGAGCACGTTTCGTGCATTGTCGGAAAGCGCTGGAATGTCGACCGAGACCTTCAGACGACGGGTACGCTCTTCGGCTTCGTGCTTGCGTTCGGCTTCGCCACGCTGGCGCAGGTAATTTTCGAGGTTGCGAGCCAATGCCGGGGCATTGACGCGGGCGGTTTCACGATCCTGCTTGTCGACCCTGCTGGCAAGCAGGCCAGTCTTGCCCTTGAGGGCCCCGAAGCCTTCCGGTTCGCTGACAATTTTCTCGACCGTGACTTTGGCAAGCGCCGGGTCCTTGAGCATGGCGTTGACATTGACAGCGCTGAACGCTGCTTCCGGCTGCGCATAGACCAGACGAAAGCGTGTCGAGACTTCCTCCCACTGCGCCTTCAGTGCCGGGTCGGCCGCAAGCTTGTCCTCGGCGGCCTGTTCGACTGATTTCGGGAAGATGGTGATGCCGGCAACCATGGGTTCGATCTCCCTGATCTGACTGGAAGGGACATGTTGCTGTGCGCCGGTAACAAGCCCCAGTCGGCCCGCCAGAGCGACCAGACGGGAACCGATACGGCCAAGGCGCTGCTTTTGCCGCACGGTCCAGTCGAGCCGGTCGCGGACAATGGTCCGGGCCACATTGATGAGATTGAGCCCGCGGTTCTCGGCAAAACGCAGCGCCGCGCGATAGGAAGAAGCGCCTTCATAGTCGAGCGTGGTTTCCTTTGATCCGTCACGCGACAGTCGCTCGGTGAGCCGCTCAAGGGCGAGCGCCCGGACATCGACTACCTTCCAGGCATGACGCTCGACCATCTCACCGTTCGGGAGCACGACGGGCTCTGAACCTTCATGCTCAAGGCCGATCCGATCCCCGATTTCGGGTGCGGCCTTTTTCATGGCACGTTCGAGATCGACGCCCCAGATTGTGTTCTGTTTCCCCTCACCGGTTTCCAGCGTCACGAAATAGCTGTCGCGGTTGCCGGGCTTGTTCTCATAAGGCGCGACACCATGATCGACGAGAATACCGCCGCGCTGCGTGTATTCACTCAAGCTGACATAAAGTTTTGCATCATCGCGATGGCGGGTAAGCGCAACATAGGTCAGGTGACGATCAAGCGTGCGTGACGCGAGCACTTTCACACTGTCGACGGTGGCGCCCTGGCTTTTGTGCACTGTCGTCGCATAGCCGTGATCGACATTGGCGTAGAACCGCTGTTCGACCACGACCTCACGGCGATCGTCACCCTCCCCGATCGCCGCCACGATGCGGTCGGCCGATGCATCGACGACCTTGGCCAGCATGCCGTTCTTGACGCCGAGCGACCCTTCGTTCTTCAGGAACACGATCTGGTCGCCGGCGGCAAAGTTGCGGCTTCCATCCTCGGTCCTGAAAGCAAAGCCTTCACCGACAATACCGCGTTCGACGAGTTTTTCTCGCGCGCGTTCGTTAAGCAGCCGCACATCAGCACGGCGATGCGCCAGGATCAGAGCGGTCCTCGTCGGATCGTAATCGTGGTTCCAGTCGCTGATCAGCGAGGCGATGGCCTCATCGCGGCTCCATTCGGTTCTGACCATGCCGGCATCGTCATAGGCAGCAAGTGCTGAACCGATCCGGCCACCGGCAAGATCGGTAGATGCCTGCCGCATCCAGGTCTCGCGCTGGCGGTAGATGAGCCCGAGTTCAGCATAGCCGATACGCTCCGTAATCGCCCGAAACGCCGCACCCGCCTCGATCGGCTGGAGCTGATCATGATCACCGACGAGGACAAGCTTGGCGTCAGCCTTTGTGACGGCTTCGACAAAGAGCGCCATCTGCCGCGATGACACCATGCCGGCTTCATCGAGAACGAAGATGGTTTTCTCATCAAGCTGCTCCCGGTCTTGTCGCCAACGTAACTCCCATGACGACAGCGTCCGGGCTGCAATGCCCGCTTCCTTTTCCAGCCCTTCAGCGGCCTTGCCCGCCAACGCGCCGCCGACAACACGATAGCCGGCCGTTTCCCACGCCTCGCGTGCGGCTTTCATCATGGTGGTCTTGCCGGCACCGGCACGCCCGACGATGGCCGCAATCCTGCTGGCCCCGGCAACATGCTCGATCGCCGCACGCTGCTCGGACGACAGTCGCGCATGACGCGCGAAGGTGTTTTCCAGAACAGTGCTTCTGACTCCATGCGACGAGCGACGGGAAAGCCAGATCGCCCGCGACGCCATGCCGGCCTCGATCCAGATCAGTTCCTGCGTTGTCAGCTTTGCCGGCTCGCGTCTGCCGGTCGCCAGCGAGACCTGTTCGCGCTCCAGCCGCAGGATGTCGGGGCTCTGCAGTATCCGCGACAGCAGGTTCTGGAAGAGACCTGCATCATCGACATAGCGATGCAGCACTTTCGCGATATCGCGCTCATTGAAGACGCTTTTTTCGCGGCTGACAAGATCAAGCACCAGTTCCGGACTGAGCTGGATGCGCCGGGTGTTCTCGGCGCGTCGCGCTTCAAAGAGTTCGATCCGCTCCAGTTCTATCGCCGCGCCCTCGGCTTTCGCCTTCCGATCCATAGCTGCTGCGCCGACACCGAGATGAATGGTCGGCACCAGATCGATGCCCTGCTTTTCGTAGGAGCGACCATCGACACGCAAATCAATCCCATTGAGCGCCAGATGGTGATTGAGCCGCTCGAACCAGGCATCACGGAACGCATTGAAGTCTGCGGTTCCACCGGCCCACAGCTCATACTGGATTTTGCCGGCCTTCGTCCGCAGCGCCTGGCCGTCCGCTCCGAGCACCGCGATCTTCTTTGCGCCGAAGCCGTCTTCCGTCAGCGGGCGCAACGTCATCATCAGGTGAACATGCGGATTACCCGGATTGTCGTGATAGACCCAATCGGCGACCATGCCTCTGCCGAGAACCTGGCTCGTCACGAAATCTCGCATGAGAGCGATGTTCTGTTCGGCCGACAGCTCCAGCGGCAGGGCGATGGTCAGGTCCTTGGCGAGCTGCGCATCGGCGCGTTTCTCAAACGCCTCGACCTTGTTCCAGAACGCCTCGGACGCGCCGGCGACCGAGCGATCCGCGATTATTACCCGGAGCCAGTCCGGGGCATCTGCCGGGGCCATGAACTCTTCGTGCAGGAGGCCAGCTTTGCGCGAATAGTCGATGGTCCGGGCCTCGCGCTCAAAATCCATCTTCGCGCAATGCCGGTAGGCCGCCGACAGCACGGCGCTGCGGCCGTTACCACGACTGACGATGCTGGCAGAGAAATGCGCAATGGCCACGGCAGCGCCGCCCCTTCATCCGGTTGATCCAACGCACCGAAGGCAGCTCACGGGCCGGCCAGAGGACGGACAAGCAAACGCGTCGCGCCAGCGACGTATAATTGCGCCCTTGGAGCATTCCTTTGGAACGCCGGGATGATTTCAGAAAGCGTCGGCTCCGCCGACCCGGCATTTTTGCCGGGGTGCGCTTCGCGCCCTCCCGGGTAATTCTTGTCCCTGCCAACGGCAGATGGACAGAAAGGGAGCCACCGGAATGAAGAAACCGTCGTCAAGGATCAGGGAAGAAATCGCCAGACTCCAGGAGCAACTGAAAGCCGCCGAAACACGCGAAGCCGAGCGCATCGGGAGACTGGCGCTGAAAGCCGGGCTCGGCGAAATCGAGATCGATGACGCCGACCTGGTGGCGGCATTCGACGACCTGACAGGGAAGTTTCGTAAGGGCGGAGGTCGGGCGGGCAAGTCGGCTCCTGCGCCGGTCGCGCCTGGCGCGGCTGCGGGGTCGGGTGGGGAGGCTTGAGCGCATGCGACAAGCCAGCCAGTCCGAGGATCGGAAGAAGGACACACGCGAGAAAATCCAGCTTGGCGGCCTCATCGCCAAGGCCGGATTGCGCTATGAGAAGCGCGCTCTGCTGCTCGGCCTGCTGATCGACGGCGCCAGCCGGATCAAGGCCGATGGCAATGAGCGCGCCCGACTGCTCGCTATCGGGGAAAGGGCGTTTACCCATGACCCCGACTAGGATCGCGCTGCTGGTCGCGCCCAGTGTGATCATGGCGATGGCAGTCATCCTGCTCATTGGCATCGAGCAGTGGACCGCGAGCTTCGGCACGACACCAGACTCCCGGCTCGCTCTGGGCCGGGTAGGCATTGCTCTGCCCTACGTCGCGGCGGCAGGGAGCGGCATCGTATTCCTCTTCGCCGCCAAGGGCGCAGCCGCCATCCGCTTCGCGGGGACGGGCGTGCTGCTCGCGACTGTCATGGTCGTTTCCCTCGCGGCGATCCGGGAAGTCGTCAGGCTGGCCTCCTTCGCCGGCGATGTACCGGTGGGAAGCACGATCATCAACTATGTCGACCCGGCAACCGCCATCGGCGCGATGCTGGCCATGGTCGCCGGCGTGTTCTCGCTACGGGTCACCCTTCGTGGCAATGCCGCCTTCGCCGCCGCTGCGCCCCGCCGCATTCGTGGGAAACGTGCGATCCATGGCGAAGCCGCATGGATGGGCGTCAGCGATGCGAAGCGTCTCTTTCCCGATGCCGGGGGTGTTGTAGTCGGGGAGGCCTACCGCGTCGACAAGGACGTCGTCGCCGATCGCGGATTCCGCTCCGACGCCGCTGAGACATGGGGCGCGGGCGGTCGATCGCCGCTCCTGTGCTTTGATGCGTCCTTCGGCTCGACACACGGGCTGGTCTTTGCCGGATCGGGCGGGTTCAAGACGACATCGGTGACCGTGCCGACTGCGCTGAAATGGGGTGGCGGCCTCGTTGCCCTCGACCCGTCCAATGAGGTTGCCCCGATGGTGATTGCGCATCGGCGCAAGGCCGGCCGGGACGTCTTCGTCCTCGATCCAAAGGATCCGGCAACCGGATTCAATGTGCTGGACTGGATCGGGCGGTTCGGGGGCACCAAGGAAGAGGATGTGGTTGCGGTCGCCAGTTGGGTGGTGACCGATACCGGGCGATCCACCTCGATCCGCGACGACTTCTTCCGGGCTTCGGCCCTGCAGCTCATCACCGCGCTGATCGCCGATGTCTGCCTCTCGGGTCATACGGAAAAAGAAAACCAGCATCTGCGCCAGATGCGGGCGAACCTCTCAGAGCCGGAGCCGAAATTGCGCGAGCGGCTGCAAAGGATCTACGACAATTCCGAATCCGAGTTCGTCAAGGAGAATGTCGCCCCCTTCATCGCCATGACGCCGGAGACGTTTTCCGGCGTTTATGCCAATGCCGTCAAGGAGACCCATTGGCTGAGCTATCCGAACTATGCCGCGCTCGTCTCCGGATCGAGTTTTTCGACCGATGCTATCGCCGAAGGGAAGACCGACATTTTCGTCAATCTCGACCTCAAGACGTTGGAGACGCATCCGGGTTTGGCGCGCACGATCATCGGTGCGCTGCTGAACGCGATCTACAACCGGAATGGAGAAATGAACGGGCGGGCGCTGTTCCTCCTCGATGAGGTGGCGCGGCTCGGCTATCTGCGGATCCTCGAAACCGCCCGCGATGCTGGGCGCAAATATGGCATCAGCCTGGTGCTGCTGTTTCAGTCGATCGGTCAGATGCGCGAAGCCTATGGTGGGCGCGACGCGACAAGCAAATGGTTCGAAAGCGCATCCTGGGTATCGTTCGCGGCGATCAACGATCCGGAAACGGCAGACTACATCTCCCGCCGTTGCGGCAACACCACTGTCGAGGTCGACCAGGTCAGCCGGTCCTCGCAGATGTCGGGATCGTCCCGAACACGATCCAAGCAACTGGCATCGCGACCGCTGGTCCTCCCCGAGGAGGTCCTGCGCATGCGCGGTGACGAGCAGATCATCTTCACGGCCGGGAATGCGCCGCTGCGATGCGGCCGCGCGATCTGGTTCCGGCGAAACGACATGAAGTCGGCCGTCGGCGAAAACAGATTTCACCGGAAGGGGGAGAGGCATGAGGCTCAGCGCGCCAGCACCGTCCCTTGACGTTCTGGCAGAGTCGGGTTGCGCCATATGTAGACCAACGAAGAATTCGGATGCCCCGAACCTCAGTTTTGCATCCGAAAGAAAGAAATGCGGCAGACGGCCGAAGCCGCCTGCCTCTTTCGTGCATCAGTGTGCACGCTCTTCAGTGAGGACGGTTGGGATCGCCCCGATCAGCTTGACGGAAAGCCCGCTTACGCGGCTTCCAAAGACGGTTGGACCATTGAGCATCTCGAATTCCGGCGACAGAACCGGATACCGGATCATCAACATCGCCGCGTTATCTTCGATCGCATGGCTTGGCGATACCGTCTCGCCAGCCGCATCGGTGCCAATGATCAGCAGGTTTCCCGCGAGCGGGCTACCGTAGCCTTTCAGCTCGGTGAAACAGGGCAGCTCGTCGGTGAGGCCATTGTCATCAACGGCGATGCAATGGTTCCGGTCGATGCGAACCATATCGATAAGTTCACATCCGATTTGGCGACGGATTTCGGCAAGAATGTCACCGGGATCGATCGTGACAATCCGGATCGTCCGACGCTCGACTTCCACGAGATAGGCAGTGAGGATATTTGTCATGCTGGTCTCCTTTCATTGCGATGACGGAGACCGACCCGGGCAAGTCGGACATCGGGTCAAGGACCGCTTCTGCGGCCGCGAAGCGGCGAGTGGGGGAGCCGGTTTTGTTGCCGGACGCTTCAGCGACCGACGGCAAAATCGGGGGGACCGCTCGTCCTTGGGGCGATGGGCGCGGCCCGTATCATTGGCCGGCAGAGTGAGTGCAATCACGGCCCCGCCAGGGGCCGTGTCCGCTTCCGGCGACCAGCCGGCTCAACCCCTTCGTGGATCCTCGACCGCTGCCGTACCGCGTCACCGGCGCCACACCGTTCCATGTCGCGCCGCGAGAGGATCGTCACCCGCATGGGCTGAAACCGCGTCAGCGAGTTCGGTGAGCGCAGCGAATAGAGCCGTACCCTGAAGGGGTCTCGCCCAGTCGCCTTTCTTCCGGAAGCAGTAAGCGTCACCAAGCCCGGAAGCAGATCGTAACCCATCGCCGCAATCATCGCGCAGCAGGCAGGAAGAGGCATCGAATCGTTTGAACAGAAACATCCGTATCGAGGGCGGTGGGAAGAAGCGAAACCCGCACTACGGCAGGAAAAGATCAACCCGCCCCACCAGGCATAATCGGAGCAGTCGCCCGACCGGGCGTGGTTTCAATCTGAAATGGGCCTGGGCGATTGTCGTCCTTGTTGCCGCGGGGATATATGGCGCGCATCTTTATCAGGAAGGTGGCCAGCCGGCGCCTGCCGCCGCCATCTCCCAAGCCGACATGCTGCGCGCGACGTTTTCCTTCTGTGGCGAGGGCCGCCGTGTCACATGCATCGTCGATGGCGACACATTCTGGCTCTCAGGAGAAAGGATCCGGATCGCCGATATCGACACACCGGAGATCAATCCCCCGCGTTGCGAGGAAGAACGCATCAAAGGTGAAGCCGCCAAGCGCCGGCTGCGCGAACTTATGAACGCTGGGCCGTTCTCGCTCGTCGCGGGGACGCGCGACGAAGATCAGTATGGCCGCAAGTTGCGCACCGTGGTGCGCGACGGGCGCTCGATTGGTGAGATACTGGTGGGCGAGGGTTTGGCGCGTCGGTGGGATGGCGTGCGCCGGAGCTGGTGCCGTTGACCCATCACGGCAATGAATCGGTCGAGCCGGTTCGATTCAGGAAAGTTGTTTGACGCCGATTTCGCCGGAGGCGAGACTCCTTCTATGGAAAAAGAGGACGCCGGCCCGGTTCATCTCCAACGCATCGACCCGACGCAGAACATGCGTCGGTTTTATACGCTCGCGATCCAGCCGACCCTGTTCGGCGGCGCGTCGGTCATCCGCAACTGGGGCCGCATCGGAACCAATGGCCAGTCGATGATGGAGACCTTCGACAGCGAGGATGAGGCCGCAGCCGCCTCACTGCGTCTCGAACGCGCCAAGCGGCGGCGGGGCTATACCGCATCCGGAACGGCCCGGAACAGCTGACTTCGATCACGGCATGGGCGAAGGGTCCATTCCGCGCAGCAGCGGCAGAAGCACGACATTGCTGACGCGGCCGATCCATTGTGGCCATCGGTTCGCCGGTCTTGCGCGGCAGGCGCTTGCGCCTTTGGGCGCAACGCCGACCTAGACGGGCGGCGCGCTGCCGACGACACCTTCCTGCTCAGCCCAGATCGCCTCACGCTCGGCAAGCGCCATCACAAGCTCATCCTCGATCCAGCGGCGCTCGTCCCGGTAAACAGCGTTCCGCAGCTCTCGCCGCGCTCGTAGGCCGACTTCCTTTTTGTCACCTAGTTTCCAGTGTATCGGCAATCAAGGCATGCAGAAAATGCTCGGTGATTGACGCATTCCATCCGATTGTCTAAATATGTTTGTGATTACTCACTAACTAACGGAACGCCCCGTGCGAAAAACAGCGGAGCTTCGCAAGGCCGAGATCGTAGCCACCGTGCTCTACCTAGCCGACCGAATCGGGCCGGACCGGGTAACGACGGGGGCTGTCGCGTCGCAGATCGGCGTCACGCAGGCCGCGCTGTTCCGGCACTTCCCGACCAAGGCCGTACTGTGGCAGGCCACTGCGGAGCATGTGGCCGAGGGGCTGGCAACGGCGTGGAAGAGGGCATTGCGCCTCGAAGGCACCCCGATCGTCAGGTTGAAGACACTGATTTCCGCACAGTTCGCGCAGATCGCTGCCACCCCCGCACTTCCCATGCTGCTGTTCTCGCGCGAGCTGAATGTCACCAATGCCGAGCTGCGCGCCACGTTCAACAGCACGCTCAAGGCTTTTCACCGCCTGCTCGCGCGCGAGATCAGTGCGGGACAAGAAGCAAGGGAGCTGCGGGGTGACGTCATGCCGGACGATGTGGCGGTGCTTCTGACGTCGCTCGTGCAGGGTGTGGCAATCCGCTGGGCGCTCGGTGCGCGCGATTTCGACCTGCGCGAAGAGGGGTTGCGGCTGTTCGACGTGCAATGCCGCCTTCTGGCTGCAATAGGAGAATAGGTGATGCGGCGCATCTGGCTTTCGGGCATTCTTCTGGTCCTGGTTTTAGGAGCAGGCTTTCTATTCTTCACCGAACGGCCGCTGGCGGTGACGGTCGTCCAACCTGAACGCGATGTCGCCCTTCGTATCTACGGACTCGGCACCGTCGAGGCGCGGATTCTCAGCCGTGTCGGCTTCGAGGTCGGTGCAGCCCTGATCTCTCTTACCGCCGATGCCGGGGATAGCGTGATCCGGGGACAGGAGCTAGCCATCCTTCACTCTGCCGAGCAGGAGGCGCGGGTGGCGCGCGCCCACGCGGCAGTGGCGGCCAATATGGCCAATCTCTCCAAGGCCGATGCCGCAGTCGTACGCGCCCGCGCGGTGCTCGCGGAGCGCGAGACGGCGAATCGTCGTCAGCAGGGGCTGGTGCAGCGCGACGTCGCCTCGGCCCAGCGTGCCGAGGAGGCCCAACGAGATGAGGACGTGGCGCGAGCCGATCTGGCGGTAGCGGAAGCCGATCTGGCTGTGATCCGGGCGCAGGGCCTGGACACGGCAGCGGCTCTGCGACAGGAGGAAGCCCTTCTCGCCCATCACCGGCTGGTCGCGCCCTACGATGCGCTGGTCGTCGCCCGCCATGCAGAGCCGGGGACGGTGGTGAAGGCCGGCGATCCGATCTTCACCCTGATCGACCCGGCCACCATCTGGATTCAAGCCTATGTCGATGAAGAACGTGCCGGCCAGCTTGCTCTTGGCCAGTCCGGCGCGATCCGGTTGCGGTCGCAGCCTTCGGCTGAGTTCCACGGCTCCATTGCCCGCATCGGCGTTGAAAGCGACCGGGTGAACGAGGAACGCCGCGTCTGGCTGACCTGTTTTGACTGTCCTGCTGACATGTTCCTCGGCGAACAGGCCGAGGTACGTATCCTGACCGGCACGCGTGCGACCGCACTGATGGTGCCCGAGGTGGCGATCGCCGGCTTCGACGGCTATCGCGGCACGGTGTGGGCGGTGCGGGACGGACGCCTCGCGCGGGTGGAACTGACCTTCGGCGCCCGCGACGATCGCGGCCGCGTCGAAGTTACGGGCGGCCTGCCAAAAGGAGCCGCAATCGTCGCCCAACTACCGAAGGGCGCAGCGGAGGGCCGGCGCGCCCGCCTTAAGGATGTGCCATGAACCTTGCGCTCAAGGACATCCGCCACGGCTTGTTCCGCTTTGTGCTGACCTGTTTCGGGCTGGGGCTTTTGATGACGGTTGTGCTGGCGATGATCGGCATCTACAACGGCCTCGTCTCGGACGCGCTGGCGGTGGTGAAAGCGCCAGCGGCCGATGTCTGGGTCGTGGAGGCTGGGACCAAGGGCCCGTTCGCGGAAGCATCCAGCATTCCCGCCGATACGCGCGATGCGATCGCGCGAATGCCCGGCGTGAGCGAGGCGGGCGCGGTCAACTATCAGAACGTCGAGGCCTCCCACGCCGGGCGCACACTCAGGCTCTACGTCGTCGGTTACGAACAGGGCCGTCCCGGCGGGCCGCTGACGATCACCGAGGGACGCGGCATCGGCGCCAGCCATTTCGAACTGATCGCCGACCGCAAGACCGGTCTTCTGCCCGGCGAAACGATCCGGCTCGGGCGCAACCGCTTCACCGTGGTCGGGCTCGTCGAGGGCGCCATGAATTCAGGCGGCGACCCGGCAGTCTATGTGATGCTCGCAGATGCGATGGCGCTTCAGACCGAACTCGATCCGTCTGCTCAGCGGGTGCAGGCCGCACGCGGCGCCGTTTCCGTCAAATCGGCGTCCGTCGCCGCCGTGATCGCCCGTCTGTCGCCGGGAGCCGATGTCGATCTGTTGACCGCCACCGTGCGCCAGTGGAAACATCTCGCGGCCGTAACTCAGGCCGAACAGGAGCAACTGCTGCTTGTCTCGGTGGTCGACAAGGCGCGCCGCCAGATCGGCCTGTTCCTCGGCATCCTGCTTTCCGTCAGCGCCGTGGTGATCGCGCTCATCATCTACACGATGACGATGGAAAAACTGAAGCAGATCGCCACGCTGAAGCTGATCGGCGCCCCCGACAGCACCATTGTCGCGCTGATCGTGCAACAGGCGCTGATCCTCGGCGCCTCGGGCTGGGGCATCGGCCTGATGCTGATCCTCAGCGTGAAGGACTATTTCCCACGCCGCGTCGTGCTGGAACCGTTCAATGCCATGGTGCTTGCCGGCATCATTGCCGCCGTCTGCCTGCTCTCCTCGGCGCTCGGCGTTCGAGCGGCGATGAAGGTCGATCCCGCCACGGCGCTCGGGAGCTGACATGGCGCTCGGCGATATCCTCATCGAAGTCTCGGGCGTGGCTAAGCATTTCGGCGAGGGCGAAACCCGCGTCGATGCCCTGCGCTCGGTCGATCTGACCGTGCGGGCCGGCGAGGTGATCGCACTGCTCGGCCCTTCCGGTTCGGGCAAGACGACGCTGCTCAACATCATCGGCTGCATCCTTGCCCCCTCGGCGGGACGGGTGGTTCTGGACGGCGAGCCGGTGTTCGACGGCAAATGGCTGCGCCGCGATCTCAGGCGTCTCAGGCTCGACAAGATCGGCTTCATCTTCCAGGCCCACAATCTTCTGCCTTTTCTCACGGCGCAAGAAAACGTCGCGGTCGTATTGGCCCTTGCCGGCCGCACGACCGAGGAAGGCCAGGCGCGGGCACGCGAATTGCTGGACTATCTGGAAGTCGGCCACCGCGCCAAGGTCAAGCCCGCGCTGCTCTCGGGCGGCGAGGCGCAGCGCGTGGCGATCGCGCGCGCGCTGGCCAACCGCCCCCGCATCATCCTGGCCGACGAACCTACCGCGGCGCTTGACGGCGCGCGGGCCGGGCTAGTGATGGACCTGATGCGCAAGCTTGCCGTCGAGCAGGAAGCCTGCATCGTCACCGTCACCCATGATGAAAAGATCTTCGACCGTTTCGACCGCCTGATCCACCTGCGCGACGGCCGCATTGCCGACGCCTGATCCGGAGCCGCTCCATGCTTGCAAAACGATCCCGCACCCTGAAGATAGCCGCCGTCGTCGCGATGGCTTTCGGTCTTATGACTATTCTTTCGGGCGGCAGGGCGCTGTTCGGCAATGTGGATATGGGGGCGGTTGTGCCTTTCGTGCTGCGATTCAATTTCGTCGCGGGATTTGCCTATGTTCTCGCCGGGGTCGGCCTGTGGCGCGGCGCCGGATGGGCACCGATGCTGTCGCTTGCCATTGCCGCCGCGACGGCTGCGGTCTTCGTTGCGTTCCTGTGGCATGTCGGCTCCGGCGGCGCATGGGAGCCGCGCACGATGGGCGCGATGGTCTTGCGTACAACTGCCTGGATCGCCATTGCAGCCTTTGCATTGCGGCGCGGAAAAGCCGCCTGACAATTCCCGTACCCAGCCAGCACCGGCGGCCGAGGCCGCGACTGCGCCAGCCAGGAACCCGATATGAAGCGATTACCGTCGATTGACCTGTCACTGGTCCTTTCACTTGCCACCGTCCTCGGCATGGCGATGGCAACGATTGGCAAATGGCCCCTGAATGACGCTCTCGGCGTTCTGGAACTTCCAGGACTGGTGCTCGTCTACGCGGCGGGTGGTCTGCCGACTGCGTGGCGCGCGCTCGCCGCGCTCTGGCGCGAGCGTGTGCTCGACATCGATCTGCTGATGATCGTGGCCGCCATCGCCGCAGCCATCGTCGGCGCCCCGTTTGAGGGGGCGGTGTTGCTGACGCTGTTCAGCATCTCGACCACGCTGGAGGACCGCGCGCTCGGTCGGGCGCGGCGCGCCATTGAGGCGCTGATGGCGTTGCGCCCCGAAACCGCGCTGCGCAAGACCCCCGGCGGCGCGATCGAGGAGATTGCCGCCTCGGCGTTAGCGATCGGCGATGTGGTGGTGCTGCGGCCCGGAGCGCGGGTGCCAACAGACGGCGTGATCGTCGCCGGGCGCGGCGGCATCGATGAGGCCAACATCACCGGCGAATCGATGCCAGTCTCCAAGGAGGTCGGCGCGCAGGTCTTCGAAGCGACAGTCAATCTCGACGGCATCATGGACATGGCCGTCACACGCACGGTCGGCGATAGCACCATTGCCCGCATGATCCGACTGGTGACGGAGGCTCAAGCCGCCCGTGCCCCCTCCGAACGCTTCAGCGAATGGTTCGGGCAGCGTTACACGATTGCGGTTCTGGCGGGCGCGGCGGTTGCCTTTGCCATTTTCTATATTCTGGGACGGGACTGGGAGATCGCGCTTTACCGCGCGGCGACGCTGCTGGTCGCGGCCAGCCCCTGCGCCATCGTCATCTCGGTTCCCGCCGCGATCCTCTCGGCCCTGTCGGCGGCGGCACGCGGTGGTGTGCTGTTCAAGGGCGGCGGCGCACTGGAAACGCTGGCTACGGTCGATACCTTTGCCTTCGACAAAACCGGAACGCTGACCACTGGCCGGGCCGAGGTCACCGGGATGGTGGCGCTGAATGGCGATGAGGACGGCTTCCTGTCGCTGCTGGCCGGGATCGAGGCACATTCTGAGCATCACCTCGCGGCGGCGGTTCGTCGTGAGGCCGCTGCGCGCGGGCTCGATGCGGCAAACGTCGTCGACGTGACCGCTCGACCAGGCATCGGCATCGAAGGTGTCGACGCACGTGGGCCGGTCTGGGCCGGCAATGCCTACCTTGTCGAGGAAATGAATGCCTCGATCGAGCACCCCGCTTTGCAGGCGCTTGCGGACGGCGCCAATACAGTCGTCTATCTCGGGCGCGGCGCGACGGTGCTGGGCGCCGTCAGCGTGGCGGACGAGGCCAGGGCAAGCTCCGCTTCGGCGCTGGCCGCCCTGCGCGACAGCGGCGTGCGCCGGATCGTCATGATGACCGGGGATCGGCAACCGGTGGCGCTGCGCATCGGCCGGGAACTCGGGATCGAGCCCGATGAGATACTTGCCGGGATGTTGCCGCAGGACAAGGTGCGCGAGGTCGGCGAACTGGCCGCAACCGGCAAAATCGCCTTCGTCGGCGACGGCGTCAACGACGCGGCGGCCCTTGCTCGCGCGGATGTCGGCATCGCCATGGGCGCCGCCGGCTCCGAGGTCGCGCTCCAGGCAGCCGACGTCGCACTGCTGTCGGAGGACATGGAGCGGCTGGCCGACGCGCACCGTCTTTCCCGCCGTGCATCGAGGATCATCCGGCAGAACCTGACTTTTGCCATTGGTGCAATGGTGGTGCTGGTCTTCGGCGGCCTGTTCCTTGACCTGCCGCTTCCGCTGGCGGTGATCGGCCATGAAGGCGGAACCGTGCTTGTGGTGCTGAATGGCCTACGGTTGCTGTCCGACCCGATCCGCCAGCCGAAGGCGTCTGTTGCCGGCTAGGCGCTGGCGGGTGTCGCGCAGCCTACCTGAACCGTGGGGATGCGCTCACCCCCGAAAGACGCGCAGATGCGGAAACGCGCCCTTTTCCAGATAGGCTTCCTCCTCGGGCGTCGATCTACGGCCAAGAATGGCGTTGCGGTGCGGGTGGCGGCCAAAGCTGGCGATGATGCGGTGCACCTGCTCCGCTTGATCGACGAGCGAGGCATAGAGCGGCCGCAACGGCGCGGGCGCGCGGGCGGCGATGTCGCGGCGCAGGGCGATCAGCCGGTCGATGCGGGTCAGATGGTCCGACCCCTCTGCATGGCCCAGGGGCTGGGTGAAGGCGATCTGGAACCACGGCAGGTCAAGTGCGTCCCAGTCTCCGTTTTCCAACCCTTCCAGCGCCTGCGCCAATGCCGCCAGGTCTTGCGCCCAGGCCCGCGGGTTGCCCCGCCACAGCGAGCGCGGGAACTGGTCCAGCACCACGATCAGCGCCAGCCGGCTCTCGGGCGTCCCTGCCCAATGATTCAGCGCCCCCGCCGCGCCGCGTTCGGTCAGCGGGCCAAAGCGCGCCGCAATCGTTCCGTCCGCGCCGCCATGCATCCGCCAGCGCCAGTGCTCGGCATGGCGGTCAGGGTCGATATCCAGTGCGCGGTCCTCAGGGAACCAGAAATCCAGAACCTCGCCGATCTGTCTGGCATTATTGCTATCGGTCATGTCATCCCCCATGAAAACGCTCCCGTGCCATGGGTACGGAAACGGAATTTTCTATGAAGAACAATCACCTAAGCGGTCGCGGGCACCGCTGCCGGCACAAATTGGCACCCGCCGGGACCACGCGGGACGCTAAGAAAGCGAATGGCGTTCGCGGTCACCACCAGCACTGCAAGCTGATGGATCAGCATACCCTCAACCATATGGACATCGCCGTTGAACACGCCCGCCAGCAGTCCGGCCATAGCAGGCAACGAAATGGCCAAGTTCTGGCGTATATTGCGTAGCGTCGCACCGGAATTCGCCATGACCGGCTTCGCGAACCCACCGATAGGGGTAGCGGACAACGCTGGCGGCCTGGATTTCCTCGAAACTCAAGACCGGCCGCCCTCATTATCGTCGGCATAGGCCTCGATGGCTTCGGCCATTTCATCAAGAAGCGCGTCGGGCATGGTTTCGAGCGTGCCCACCATTCTGGTATCGGCCTGGCGGCGCATGCGTTCGTAATCTTCGATATTAAGGATCACCAGGCGCGGTTTGTTGCGCTGGGTGATCGTCACCGGGCGGCGCAGCGCCTCGGCGATGATGTCGCCTGACTTTCGGGAAAAGTCGCTGGTCGTGAATGTGCTGTTTGATCCGGACATCGGCAACTCCAGCTTGCTTTGATAGTCGTTATATACAGCATTGCCGTCTTTGCTGCAATATCTGTACCTTCCGCGGAAATGGCCCCGCCTGGTGGCGGGGCCAGCTGGGCCGGGAACCTTAGTCCCGGTTCGGCCGGGACCAGATCAGCTGGAGGCCGTCCTGTCCGTCCACCTCGATCAGGGTGGCGTAGATGGGAGCCGGGAAGCTCGGATCGTCCAGCTTGACCGAGAGATAGTCGCGTTCGCTCTCTTTGGCGGTCTTCTGCCAGGCTGCGCCCAGTTCCACTGCGCCGGAGTAGAGGCGGAAGTGAGGGCCCTTGTCGGAGGGGTTCTCGACCCGCTCGATGCGCGCCTTGACGTTGAGGTTGAGGGTCTTGATCGTGCCGGTGAAGCCGTTGGCGGTGCTGGTGAAGGTGCCGATGGTAGCCATGGTGGTGTTCCTTTTCGCTTTGTTCGGGCCGCGCCCTTCGCGGCCTTGATGGCAGTCGAAAGACCGGAGACGATCGGACCGCACCTCGAAGAGGCCGCAATGCAATGGAGGGCGGCCGGAAGCGGCTTTCTTGGACCGCCAGGAATGGCGCGCAGCGCCAGGGGAAGAAAGTCGTGAACGGCCGTTGCGGGAGAACGATCGAGGCGAAGCCGGTTTCAGGTCAGACATGCCCAATCGAGCCGCAGAAAGGGGCGGCCACACGTTCGAGGAAAGGACGCACCGTCATGGTATCCGCACGCCTGCCCTGGGCACGCCGATGAAATCCGCATCAAAGCCAGCAGCCTGATCGCTTCATCTTAGCCAGCGTCTTCGATATTGGCGACCAACGACATCCTTGACCGTTCGCCCGACCCCAACTTGGCTGGCGGCTGTGCGCTGTCCGGCCATTGGCGGAACCGCACCAGTTGGAGGCGGCTTCTGCCTGATCGATTCAGCCTTCACCGGGCCAGCCTGCGCAAGTGTTCAACGTTCTCCGATCGAGAAGGAAAAGCGAGCTGGCTCCCCAGCGCCGGCAGTAAGGCCAGGCCGTTCAGGCTCATCCGCGATGACCTCGTGATCGATGTCGACGTTCCTCGGGGTCAACGGTTTCCATTGCCGGCCGCAAGGAGCTGGTCACGAATACTGCCTGCCGAGACGGTATAAACGGGAAACGGCAGGACATTGGGCGACATCAGCCAGGCCAGGTGATCGTAGACGGCCTTCGGCTCCCAGCCGGTGTCGGCAAAGATCGCACAATCGGGCATGGGCCCAATTTCTTCATGTGCGGCCATCAATGCCATGGTGGTGGATTGCACTCCAGCGCCAAGCGAAAGCGCGCGCAACCGGATAGGGGAAGGGCCGATGCCCTCCCCCGCGACATGTGGTGCGTTGAACATCAGGCCGCCTCGCGCTCGTCGGACGCGGCCGGCTGCAACGCGTGGAGGAAATTGACGGCCCGCTGGGCATGGGCGGCGGCCTGGAAGATGGCGCGCCTGTCATCGCCCAGCACGGTTAGCCAACTGCCGACATAGGCCGCGTGGTCGGGCCGCGGCTCGAGCTCGGGCACGATGCCGAGATCCGCACAGAGCAGTGCCGAACCGATCTCAGCGACGAGTTCCTCGCGCGCGCGTTCGGTTCTATCCTTGGCGTAGCGGGTGAGATCGCGCCCGACGCGATCAGCCTTGGCTGTCCAGTGGATATGCTCGTGGCTGAGAACAGCGACATACGAAGCCGCATCCCGGAACGTCTCGAACGGCGGCATCTGGATGTGGTCGCTGGACGGGGCGTAGAACGCCCGCGAGCCACCATGCCTGATCGTCGCCCCGGTATTGGCGAAGAAGCGGTCGGCACTCTCGATCCTTTCGACCGGGTCGATGACCGGGGCAGGCTTATGGTAGTAGTGCTCAGGCAGGCCGTCGATCTGTTCGACATTGAAGACGCCATATGCCCGCAGGAACGGAATATCGCGCTCGACCTCATCGCCCCTGGCATCGGTTTCGGTCTTGGTGAACCGGCTGGCATAGATGACGGTGCTACTCGTTTCGCCCCTGCGGACATGCGCGCCCAGCTCGCTTGCCTGCTTGAACGTCATCCAGATCGGCGTAGCGTAGCCGCGCGCCATGGCCTCGGACCACAGCAGAAGCACGTTCATGCCGGAATAAGGCTCGCCATTGTGGCGCAGCGGCCGCGTGATGCGCCCGGCTGCATTGCCGGCGCGCCAGGGCTGCACCCATGGGCGAACACCTTCTTCGAGCTGCGCGACGATCCGCTCCGTGATCCGCGCATAGATATCGACCCGGGCTGCGCTCTTTTCTTTCCTGCTCATTTTCATGAACCTCCATCCTTGGAGGCCGCGCCGATCGCGGCCCCGTCACGAGGTCCGAAAAGGGCGGGGCAGCACGGCAGGCGGCGCACCCACCGGGGTCCCCGTTGCGCTTGCGCAATGGGGTGGTCCTTAGGGCCGGAGCGAAGCGGCGGACGGCGCAGCCGTTGCGCAGCCTGTCCGGCTCCGCCAGGACCGCGACCGGACGGGGCTGCATTCGGGCGACAGGAAGAAGAAAGGCGGCGCGTTGCGCCGCCCTGTTGCGATGACGGGTAGCCGCTCGGTTCAATGAACCGAGCGGCTACCCGTGTGAGGATCGTACTCGTAGAGGGCCTCGACTTCGGCGTCCTCGAGCTCATCGGCGGGCAGGACGCCGTACTCGTTGTCGGACCGGAAGAGGATCACGGTGGTCATGAGGGTGCGGGCGAGGTTCCAGGCGTGCTTTTGGGCGAGTTCGAGGTTGTGCGACATTTGAGGGCTCCATCTTGGGAGCGGGCCAATTCCCGCTCGATGGCTCCTCGAAAGGCCCGGCCCCGGGCGCGATCACCGCGTCAGGCGAAGCCAGAGCGGCCGCACGCTTTGCGTAGCGGACCCCTTGCGGGTTGATCGTGGAAGATCCGGGACCGGGTCAGGACGCCATCAAGAGAGAGCGGATTTGCCGGCTTCCGGTGGCCGCCTCTGTGCCGACCGCCAGCCCAAAGGCAGGAGAATGACGATGCGGGGATTAGAGACCACGGCGCGCGGGCAAAGATTGAGTTCGGAAGCGACCTCTGCCCGTCATTATCTCCCGGTCGACATCAGTCGGCGCGCGTGTCGCCGGCCAGCCTCGATGTCCAGTCTTCAACCCGTCCGGTTTCCAGTCGGCGCCGCGCATGGCGTGTCCAGCCCTCGGCCAGCTGTGGCAGCTCCGCAAGCGCCTCGAGTTCGCAGCGATTGAGCGTGTCGACATAAAACACCCGCCATATGCGGCTGATCGTCCAGGTCGGTGCGGAACGGTGAATGCGTTCAAGCCGACTGTCGGGCGCAATTTCACCCGGCTCCAGCACCCGATAATACCAGCCAGTGCGACCACTGGCCTGTACGCGCCGCGCCATATCTGGTTGCGCGAAGCGCTCATTGAGCTTCCAGCAGGGCTGACGGCCCTGGCTCACCTCGATGACGGCACTGCCGATGGCGAAGACGTCGCCGACCGCCACGTCGCTCTCCACCAGTCCCGAAGTGGCGAGGTTTTCGCCAAAGGCGCCGGCGGCGCCGAGCACATCGCGCTGACCGATTTCCGCAAGCCATGCGGGATAATGATCGAGCGCATAGTGGTGGAGGGCTTTTTCAGCGCCGCCGTGATGCCGGGTGTCGCCTTGCGCGTCACCGGCAAGGCCCTGCGCGCCGAGGATCAGCGGTCGATCGACCGGCGACTTGGCGATCCCGCTCGGAACGCCGCGCGGTCCGAGGGGGCGGACATCACCGACGAGCAGGGCCTGCAATGGAATGACGGTCATCACGAAGTCCCTGTGCTCGCCAGCGCCATGGCGATCCGGGCGCCCACAACGAGATCTTCCTCGACGCCGAATGTCTCGTGCAGCATCGCTCCCTCGCGCCCGATCAGCACCGAGGATGGGGTGCCGCGAAACCCGTAGCGCCGCATGGTGACCGGGATGGGGGCCAGTGGGGATGCCAGACATGGCGGTTTTCTCCACCATAGGCGGCATCGTCGAAATCGGGATGGAAGGTGACGGCGAGCGCCACGATCCCCTGACCGGCTTCGAACCCGATGTCGCCGCTGTCGAGGCTGGTCGGCCAGACATAGGCATAGACCCCCGAACCTTCGAACCTGCCGGTGGCGTCGGGCTTGTCGACGCCCGCTTCGCCACGCACCCGCGTGGTGAAGACGGCATTGTCGCCATGGGTGACGATATTGGTTTCAATGATGTCGAACGAGGCCGGAACGGCGTCGGATGGCTGGCTCGTCACCGCATTGTCATGGGCATGGCCCGGCGCGGCCGACATCACGCAGAGCAGCGCCGCTGCCGTCAAAGTTGTTCGGTGCATGTGTTCGTCTCCTTCTTCAACCGCCTGGAGGGTGGTGATCCTTGTGAAACTCGCCCCAGGTGGCAGCCCGGACGGAAGGATCGGCGGTTTCGTGGTCGCGGCAGTCGATCCGAAGATCCTGTTGGCCGAAGGCCGCGTCGACGAAATTGCAATGATGCGGCTTCGCCGCATCAGCATGCGCATAGGGCCGGAAATACGGGCAGCTCACGCACATGCGCTGGATGGGAATGGCGCCCTGCTCCTGAAGCTGGCGGATGACGGACACGAGCTGCACGAGCAGTTGCTCCTGGTCGTCATCATCAAGGGCGGCCGTGGCCCGATCCACCGCGCCGGCGGCTTCCCCGCCGGCCCGGACCACAGCCCGGCCCGCACCGGTGATGACGATGCGGACGGCGCGGCCATCGACGGGATCGGTGCGCTTTTCGATCAGCGCCTTGCGCTCCAGCGCGAGGATGGAATCGGTAGCGGTCGGCTGCGATACGCCGAGCTGCAAGGACAGTTCCTTGACCGTCCATCCGGGACCGCGGCCGTCCAGCAGGCGAAGGATCGCCAATTGCGTCGGGTTCACGCCGGCGCTGCGAGCACGCACCCAATCGTCCGCCCGCAATGCCGTGGCGATCCGTTCAAGGGCTTCGACAATGCGTGCATGGACCGGCGGTGCAGCGAAAGGAGTTCCCATGCCCTATTTAGATAGGATTCCTATTTATCGTTAATGGACTTTTTAACACGGAGATGGGCGGAGCCGAGGCCCCGCCCGAGTGGATTATCCGAGGGCTGACATCTGGAGTTCGGCCGCCTTGCGGTCGACGC
This sequence comes from Aquamicrobium segne, assembly GCF_042656785.1. Lineage (NCBI taxonomy): Bacteria > Pseudomonadati > Pseudomonadota > Alphaproteobacteria > Hyphomicrobiales > Phyllobacteriaceae > Aquamicrobium > Aquamicrobium segne. The sequence continues at coordinate 28,239 of NZ_JBHSLL010000051.1, read as the reverse complement.
TGCGGCCAGGGTTCTCGACGATCCGCTCGAAGGGTTTCCACTTCTCGCCGATGACGTGTTCGTAGGCTGCGACTGTGCCCTCGGCGGCCATGCGCAGCGCGTGAGCCTGGAGCGCCATGTCGGCAGCGAATTCGCGCTTGCGCTGGGCGGCGCTGTCGAATCCGACGGGTCCACCGACGTCTTCATCGCGCTCGTCGCACGCGGCCTTGGCCGTTGCGTCTCGCGCTTCGGTCACCGCCCGACTGTAGAACTGGCCGGCGCCATAGGCCGAACCGACGAATGCCCCGACAATCCGTTGCAGGTGGATTTGCATGGCGCGCTCGCCAAGTCCTTCATCGAGGGCGGATGCCGTCTCGACAATGAGCTTTTCGTGCAGGTCGCGGATACCGTCACTGTCAAGGACGGGAAGGCCGAAGCTTTCGGAAATGAGGGTGCTTTGGGCGGCATCTGGGCAGGCGAGCCTGATCATTTCCAGTGTGGTGCCCTTGCGCAGCGGAACGACACGGGCGGATGCGCGGGAATTGGCAGTTGGGTTGGCCATGGAATGTCCTTTCTTCGGTTTCCCGAGGCTCGAACCGGCTCCGTGCCGGCCCTCCCTCGGGCGCGGGTCAAAGGAACCGGCGGAATGACGGGCGCTTCAGGGTCCGGGCGGACCGAAGGCGAGCGTGACAGGTTTGCGGACAAGCAGGGCTTATGAGCCCTCGCGCGGGACGCGGGCCTGTTATGGCGAGGCCGGGCCGATCCGGCCGCCCCGCGGCGCGGAACGCGACCTTGAAGTGAACGGCCGCCGGTTCAGAACCGCAACCGGACCGAGGAGGACCGGCACGGGCCTCGATATCGACACGGGAACGCGAAAGGCAGGTGGTGATGACCAATATGCTGCCGGTATAACGCTCGGATCTCGTTGGCCGCCGCCGCGATCACCCACACTATTTTCGGCGCTGCCATGAGTGCGGTCATCCACATATGCCCGATACGCGCCAACATGCCGGACGAACAGCCCCCTGGCCAGGCCCGCTCAATGTGGATGCAGAATGCAGATCGAACAACAGGACGTTTGCCCAGGTCCCGCCTGCTCGCTTGTGCGGCAGGGGGCAGATTTCGGCGGTGCTCCAGAGACTACTCTCCAAACCGGGACCGAAACCGTTTGAGAGGCGAGCTTGGGTTAGCCGCGATGTACCACGGCGAAGACCAGGACCTGCGGAGCGACAGCGCGGGCTTTAGTTCGACGCTCTGGATTTCGCCCAGACGTCGGGGCGCCATTCTTCGATCAGCTTTTCGATCGAAGCACGGTACTCGGTGGGATAGGTTGCAACACCCTGCCCGGCGAGCCAGGTAAACACGGTGGCCATATCGGCGGCAATGGCGCTATCGACGCGGAAAAGATCACCCATGTCGAAGCCGCCCAGGCTATCGGCATTCCACCATGCGAGAAGGAAGTTGGCCGCACGCCGGGATTGTCCCGTATCGCTCTGCGCCAGGTTCAGCAGTCTCTCGAATGCAGCGCGCGTCCAATCATCCATTTCCGTACCCTCCGTTGTCGCTAATATGGCAGATCGGCGCGTGGTCGGGAACTTACGCTGACCGGCCGCAGACTATCGCCATTGTCCTTTCCTCTCATGCAACGCCCCGATCGCCTGATCCTGCCGCGCCAGTTTGCCCGCTAGGGCGTCGATTTCGGCCTGGTGTTCTGCGGTCAGGGCCGCAAGCTGAGATCGATAGCGCTCGAGAAACGCACCCGGGTCGGGCGCCTGGCCGCGGCGATAGTGGGTCTTTTTCGGCAAAAGCGTCGGGATCAACGCCGTCATGCGCCGCGTGATCTGCCGCTCGATCCGATCCAGTTGCCGCTGGGTCTGGCGCCGCTCTTCTTCCATGCGGGAGAGTTGGCGACGATGCTCATGAGCGCGGGCCATGGCGCCCCCTCCCCAGCCAGCTGACAAAACTGGAGGGGCCGTCATAGGCAGCATGGCGTTCCAGATCGATGACGAAGCCGAAGCGGCCGACCTCGTATTCGGCGGCGGAAACAAGGAAACGCCGTTCGTCTGCATCGGCGCCGCGCCGCCCACCTTGGGTAGCGACACACTCGACAAAGCCTTTCTCCTGTTCCGAGATGATCGCAGAGATCACGATCCAGTCTTCGGCATGGTCCCGTTCGAACGCACGCTGGTCCTTGATGCGAGATTCGCCGGGCAACAGAATCGTGCCGGATATCGTCTCCCAGGCGTCAGGCCAGGAATCCTTGATCGTGCGCTCCGCGCAGCGCCACTCGAAGGTCGTAAAGAGATGGGGATAGGTGAGTGCGACGATCGCCCAGCATTCATCTTCTTCATACCATCCGCCCGGAGCGCGGAGCATCGGATGGACCTTGCGGTTGCGCTCGGCGGATAGGTGAAAACCACCATGGCCGGCCGTCGAATGAGCGGTGACGCCTTCGGCATAGATCGTTGCGCCCTGAGACGATCCCCAGGGCGTATTGGCCGACGAATGGACGTCACGGCGATCAAGCGCGCGCTTCTCCCGCTGATGTTCGGCGTTCTCTATGACCCTCGCCCGGAAATCGGCTTCATCGGCGAGATCACCGGAATGTCCGAAGAAATCGTCCCGGCGCCACTGCTCGATCGGCCGGGTGATACGCCAGCCACTGGCGAGGAAGTGCTTGCCATCACGGCCCGGCACCATGGCGAATGCCGTATCACCAACAAGCGCGACCCGCAGGCCGTCGACGCTGCGACCAAAAGAAACCCCCGGAAATCCGGGGGTGATGTCACTGTTCAACTGGGAGGCGGTCATGCTCATGCAGCCCTCCCTTCGACAATATCGGCGGCGACCTCGTCAGCGCTGACCTCCTCAAGCACTGCATTGGGATAGCCATGTCGCGACAGCCATTCCTCGGCCGCAGCGCGATGCGAGGCGAGATGAACCAGCTCAGCATTCTCACCCGGACGATCGAAGACGCGCACCGAACCAGGTGCCGGTCGCTCCTCGATCGTGAACCGCAGGGCGGAATCGATCGAAAAGGTGCGATGCACGCGGATCGCAATGACGCCACCGGCGCCGAAATCGGCCTCGTGCAGGGTAAAGTACGCGGCCAAAGCCACATTGCCGCTGTGCCGCTCGCCCTGCCGGGCGATCAGGCGACCCTTGCTGTTGTTGTTCTGCCAGGCCGAGAGCTTCTTGCGGTGCCGCTCCGGCGGGCGCGGTGTATTGTCGGACCAGGCCACGATCGAGCCGATCGGGGCATCTTCGAAAATGGAAAGTGCGGACATGATGTCCTCCAGATTTTGACGGTGGAAACAAAACCGCCGCCGGAATGACCGGCGGCGGGAAGATGGGTGCGGAAGAGGAAGGACGGCTACTCGGCAGCCTCGCGGAAGCCGTCGGCATAATCTTCATCGACCACGTCGGTGTCGTCGTGGGTCGGTTCGACCGGCGCGTCGCCATCGTACCCGGCCGGATCGACGACGGAGGCGGCATCGTCCTCATCCCCGACGGGAGCGTTGCTCGTCAGCCATTCCCCAAGCGCCAGCGCGTCGGGTGCGAACAGCGCAGTAGGGTGGACGAAATGGCCATCCGAGAAATGCTCGACAAGCGCGGCGCGGGTATCCTTGACCCGCTGGCGCGGGAGCACCGGCGTATCCTTGCACGAAGCCTCGAGTGCCGGACGGGACAGGCAGGACAGGAAATCCTCCGTGCCCATACTGGCCAGAAAGCCGTCCGCACCGACAATCTGCCCGGCGACAAGCGCCAGAATGCCGGATTTGGTCATGTTCTCCCGGCACGACAGCACGTCGATCAGCACGCTGCGCATGGCGACGCGCAACGTATCCATATCGAAGGCAAGCTTGCCGTCGGCGTCGAACAGGATCGCGGCGTGCCGGCCGAAACGATTGCCGAACCGATAGTCGCCACCGGCGCCGGAGTCGACCCGGACGTTCTGGCCGGCGAAAGCCAGAACCATCAGCGCCATCAGCGTGTCATCCTCGATGGGCGCACGCGACAACGCGTCATGCAGGGCATCGGTGCGCAGGTCGCCGATCATCTCGACCCCCTTGCGCGTCACGTCCGGTCGGGGCTTGGAGACAACGATCGGCTCATCGGCGGCGTCCGCCCCTGCGCCATTGCCTTTGGTCTTTTTAGCCTCCGGCATGCGGAAATGAACCGTTTTCACCTTGCCTTCGCGATCGAGATACATGGCGGTGTGGTCCGACTTCTTGGGCGTGCCGTAGACCCGGCTCGCCTTCGGCGGTAGCTTGACCTCGCCATAGTTGTTCGCCTCGGTGATGACGCCCTTTTTCGGGAGGTTCTGGCTCATCCACTCCTGCTGCGCGCCGAGGAATGCCTCGACATCGACAGTGTAGCGGCTGTCCTGGTCGGCCGGGGCAAACAGGTCTTCCACCCATGCAATGCCATAGGCCTGCGCCAGATCATCACCGAAGCTGGCATCGCGGGCATACATGCGGGTTCTGGCGAGCCCATTGGCGACGCTCCACCACGACACCTGGGGATCACCCTTGGAGGGCTTGTGCGCCTTCCAGACTTCCTTCTGCTCATCGAGCGAAGCGGCCGCAATCGTGCGCAGCTGACGCTCGTCTGGCATATCGCCCTTCGCCATATGATCGAGCATCACTGGCAGGACATTGGCGAGAAGGCGAAGTTTCTTGATCTGCCGGATCGGCAGCGCGAGGGCGACGGCGATCGCTTCCTCGGTCCAGCCGAGCGCGACAAGCCGCTCGATAGCCCGCCACTGATCGACGGGGTTGAGATTTTCGCGGGCGATATTCTCGACCATCGACCGCATGGCGCCACCGTCCTCAGTGGGCTCGCCTACCAGAACGGCAATCTCCTCCAGACCAGCCGCTATGGCCTGCCTGACACGGCGATGCCCGGAGTGGATGACAAATCCGTTGCCGCCGTCCGTCTGCGGCGCGACCACCGGCGGCTGCACAATGCCGACCGCCTTGATGGTGGCCAAGAGCAGCGCGTCGGATTGCGGACTGGATTTGCTCCGGCGGGTTCTATCGGGATTTTCCACGAGCGAGCGCGGATCGATCAGCTTGATTTCCATGGGGATGCTCCTTTTGGAGCCGGCACTGCGCCGGCCCTTTCCCGTCTTCTTGCCGAAGACACCCCCCGACCCGCGGAGCGGGCGGGCCGGAGCAATTGCGGGCGAGCATCCCTGTCCGGCTGGCCAAGTGGGGCTCACAGCCCTGCGCAGGACGACGGGCCGGGATCGCGCAGGCGGCGATTGAGCGTCAGCGTCTGCGACCCGCCAGGTCTGCGAACGGATTTTTCCGCCCTCCCTTTCTTCATTATTTCAACTTCCATTGAATACCGCCCATTTTGACGCTATATTGCGTCATAATCATCGCCATTGAATAATGGAGAAGGTGCCATGGGTCTTGCCCAATATGCAGATGATGGGCTCTTTTCGCCGCGCAAGATCGCTGCCGCCCTGCGCACGACGAGCGAGGAGATCGCCCGCACAGCCGGTCTTGGAAAGGATGCAATCCAGCGCAAGGACCGCATCCGGTCCGACAAGACGCAGCGTCGGCTGCGCGAGATGACCGAGATCGTCAACAAGGTCGAGCCGCGTTTCGGGTCAGCATTGATGGCCTATGCCTGGTATCGTTCCGAGCCGCTGCCGGGATTTTCCGGTCAGACGGCGATGCAGCTCGTGCGCGACGGGCGTGCCGATGACGTGCTCGACTATATCGACGCGATCGACGCTGGCGTTCACGCCTGATCGGAGCGATGCGCTTCCATGGAACCCTCTACCGGGCATTGAACCCGATCTATGCACGCGAGCCGATGTCCGGCCGCGGCGCGGAGATCTATGGTGGCCGTTTCAACAGGAAGGGTGTGCCAGCGCTCTATCTCTCCCTGTCCGTCATGACGGCGTTGCGGGAGGCTAACCAGGTCGGCAGTCTGCAACCGACGACACTGGTCTCCTACGAGGCGCATATCGAGCACGTCTTTGACACGCGCGACGGCGCGGCCCTTAAATCGGAGGGAATGAATCCCTCGACGCTCGCCGATCCAACCTGGCGCGATCAGATGAAGGCGACTGGAGAGGCCAAAACCCAGACGTTCGCCCGGCGGCTCGCCATGGCAGGCTATCATGGTCTGTTGGTCAAGAGCTTTGCTCCGGGTGCTGGCGAGGATGATTTCAACCTCGTCCTCTGGACATGGAGCGATACTCCGCCCTCCCGCCTGACTTTGATCGATGACGAAAACAGGCTGTCGCGATAGCTATCGCCCTTCATTGCCTCTACCCTGATCGACACCCCAAATCGGCCACCCGCTAATGCCCCAGCACTTTCGCCATGGCATTGGGCTGATCGTGCATGGCCAGCTTGTCCATGATGGTGGCGCTGGCATCGTTGAGCCCGATCACCTCGACCTCGATCCCCGCCTTGCGGAACTTGAGCACGGCGATGTCGATGGCGTTGACCCCGGTCAGATCCCAGATATGGGCCTTGCTGACGTCGATATTGGCTGCGGTGATCGGTTCTGAAAAGTCGAAGGCGGCCAGAAAGTCCTCGGCCGAGGCAAAGAACAATTGTCCTTCAATCAGGTAGTTGCGCCTGGTTCCATCCTGGCTCAACGTCGAGGTGACGCGGAAAATCTGCGCCACTTTCCAGGCAAAGAAAATGCCCGAGAGCAGCACGCCAACGCCGACCCCGAGCGCGAGGTTATGGGTCCAGACCACCACGATGACCGTGGCGAGCATGACGAGGCTGGAGCGGCGCGGATGGTGGGCCAGGTCGCGGAGCGAGGACCAGTTGAACGTGCTGATCGACACCATGATCATGATCGCTACCAGGGCCGGCATGGGAATCAACCCCACCAGATCACCAAGCGCCAGCAGCAGGAAGAGCAGGAAGGCACCCGCGACGAAGGTTGAGAGGCGTGTGCGTCCGCCTGATTTCACGTTGATGACCGACTGGCCGATCATCGCGCAGCCAGCCATGCCGCCAAAAAACCCACTGGCAATGTTGGCGATGCCCTGGCCGACGCTTTCACGGTTTTTGTCGCTGCCCGTATCGGTCATCTGGTCGACGATCGACGCGGTCAGAAGGCTTTCAAGCAAGCCGACGGCAGCCACGGCGGTTGAGGTCGGCAGGATGATCCACAGCGTCTCGAGATTGAGCGGCACATCGGGGAACAACAGCATCGGCAGTGCGTCAGGCAATTCGCCCAGATCGCCAACCGTACGGATATCGATGCCGATGGCGAGAGCAACCGCCGTGAGCACCAGGATGCAAACGAGCGGGGAGGGAATGGCTTTAGTGAGGCGCGGGAATAGATAGATGATGGCCAGGCCCGCCGCGATCATCACATAGGTCTCCCATGTGACCCCGATCAGTTCAGGCAATTGCGCCATGAAGATCAGGATGGCCAGCGCATTGACGAAGCCGGTGAGCACCGAGCGCGAAACGAAGCGCATGATGTAACCAACGCGCAGCCAGCCTGCGGCGATCTGGATGACCCCCGCAAGGATGGACGCAGCCAAAAGGTATTGCAGGCCATAGTCGCGCACCAGAGCGCCAAACAGGACCGCGGTGGCGGCGGTTGCAGCCGAAATCATCGCCGGACGTCCGCCGGCAAAGGATATGACGATGGCGATCACGACCGAGGCGTAAAGCCCTACGCGCGGATCGACCCCGGCAATGATCGAAAAGCCGATGGCTTCGGGGATGAGGGCAAGAGCAACGACGATACCCGAAAGCCCGTTGGAGCGGACATCCGTGAACCAGTCACGGCGAATTTTTTCGATTGAGAACATCAAGAGCACACAAGTCCGTATGAGCGGTTCGCAGCGCGATCCGACCAAAATTGGCTTTTCTTGATTGTCCGGCGGATTGGCGGCCGGAAGAGCCACCCGGAATTGCACCGGGTCCGAGGTGAATGTGGCAGGGTGTGCCACACTGTCGGCGGAGTGACAACCGGCAAACCCAGCTCCCGACTCCTTTGCGGCCGTGACGCAGGTCTTTCGGAACCACCCTAAAGCTGACCTTTACGATACTCGGCTTGGCGCTTGCGTTGACACGGTTTGTGTGGATTGCTCCAGGCCTCAAACCGGAGAGCCTTCATGTCGCTTGACCATTGGTTAGCTTTCGTCGCAGCGTCCGCGGTGCTGCTCGCGATCCCTGGTCCGACGATTCTTCTCGTCATCTCCTATGCGCTCGCCCACGGCCGGAAGGCGGCCGGCTCGACTGTTGCGGGCGTCGCGCTCGGCGACTTTACTGCCATGACGGCCTCAATGATCGGTCTCGGCGCGCTCCTTGCGACCTCGACCACGCTGTTCACCGTGCTGAAGTGGGTCGGTGCCGCCTATCTTGTCTACCTTGGCATCAAGCTCTGGCGGGCACCTGTGTCAACGGACGCGGTCGACGACGCCGTGGCGGACACATCGAAGGAGCGACCCTTTCGCATCTTCCTGCACACATATGTCGTGACAGCCTTGAACCCGAAGAGCATCATCTTCTTCGTGGCATTCCTCCCGCAATTCCTCGACATCTCCCTGCCCGTCTTGGGCCAGATGGTCGTCTTCGAGGTGACGTTCCTCGTGCTGGCGACCCTGAATGCGGCGCTCTACGGTGTTCTCGCCTCGATGGCACGGAAGACGATCCGAAAGCCGAGCATCCAGCGCGCAGTCAACCGCGTGGGGGGATCGCTCATGATCGGTGCTGGCGCTCTCGCAGTCGGATGGCGTCGGGCTCAGGCCTGATCGTCATCAGGAATCCGGAAGCATAGACGCAACGTTCCGTTTTCGACCACATCGCGGTCAATTGTTGTCGAGTTTCTGCATCCCGAAAGCGGTCGCACACGGTTATGGCGATGCATTCTTACCACCAACTACCACAACCTCTTCCTCTCCCGTCTTTGGATCGGTCAAAATCATGCTTAATTCCGGCATCCAAACCTCCTCTATATCAGGATTGTTGGGGTCGCCGGGGAGACCAATTCGTGCATGAAGCCGTGGTATTGCCATGACGTGCTCCCAAGTTTCTTGGAAATAGAAAACCAACGGCGGTTCTTGTTGAGGCAGGTCGAGGGCTCGATGAACCGCACGTGTCGAAGCCACTTCGATTAGCGATATCGCCTTCTCGAACTCGAAGTCGCTGGCGCGCTTCTTCATATGCGCTTTGATTTGTGGCCGCTCTTTGCCGTGTGAAATAAGATTCCGAAGTTCCAATAACTCATCAATAATGTTAGAGCTTAACCCAACCTCGCGAAGCAGGAGACCAATCTTTTGCTTTGGGTATGGCCGGTGTTCCGGTTTGCCGCAATGGGGATTGGGGCACGTTAGATCTCCCCGGCAATGTGGGCACTTGTCGATCACCTTGCCAATGAAAGTCTCTGCGCCTGCCAGAATTTCGACTGCAAAGAAATGATAAAGAAACTGATCTTCAAAGTTGGAGGCCCGTGTGCCGCGAGTATGCCATCTCAGAGCGGACCTCTTTGCATACGTCACTTCATGTTCGGACATCAAGTTTACTGTCCGCCACATAGTTGCATCTAGCGCGTCTTTGGGGTCAACGATGGGGTAGCGACCATATACGTACTGGTCCCGCATTGTTACTCCAGCATCCCAATTAATGAGAAACACTGGGCGATGCACCCGTACGCTCGCAGCACTCACAAAGCTTAGTGTATGGGTGATTTCAGCCGCCATTTCCTCGGCGACCTCATGAGCTTCATCGATGTCGATAGCGTTGAAAACGAACTTCAAATCAAGAAAGTACTCTTCGCCGTGTGCCCGTGGCACATTCTTTATAAAAACATCTAGATCACCATATCGCCCATCTAGCCGTTCCAAATTGTCCGGGAGGCGCAAACTCGTCTTTAGCAGAAATGAAGAAAGCCACTTCGAAAGCCCCTCCTCACTAGACATCTAGCACTCCCAAATGCTTGACGACCTCGCCAGCACCGAACGGGCTGAACTTAACTGCTGGCGAAGGTTCGACCTTATAGCCAGTATTGCCGGGGCGGCAGCTAATGCTTCTTGTAAACCATGATCTGCCGTTCCGGAAGCCACCCCAAGTTTGCCGTTTCAGCGGGGTTGGACAATGATGCCCATCGCGAACTAGAAGCTACCAACCATATAGATCGCCACGCCATCCTTGAATTATTGCGTCAGGCGGCGGTTGCGGCAGCGTCGCTCGAAAGCCCAAAATTCGCCGCGAGTGCCTCTTCCACGTCGGCCAGTTGTCTGCGCTTCTCATCCAGCTCATCCGAAAAGGAGAACTCCCCTCCCTGGCGCGAGCGATAGGAAGCGAGGCGATTCTGGGCATCGGCAAGCCGCTGCCGATACCGCCCTTGCTCATCGCTAAACCCGGACAATGCATGCTCAAGCCGGGCAACAGCACCCAGCGGGGTCGCGGTGACGGCCAGCTCGATCTCGTAGTCGGCGCCCGTACGCATCAACATGGTGGTATAGCGGTATCCGTCCCTCCCGAACCGCTCGCCACAATATTCGAGATCGAAGCCGCCGAGCGACGCGATCACGACATCGCCATCCCGCTGAAGCTGGACGAGGGTGAGGATCTCCTTCATCAATGCGCGACCAGCGAGCTTGCGCTCCACGAAAGCCTCATCACCTACGCCCATGCAGAAGGACGGGCCAGCCGTTGGCACCAGCCTGTCGATATCCTGCCCGATCTCACCGATGCGACGCGTGGCGTATTCGATGTCGCGCTCGGCATCGCGGATTTGCCGGCGAATGGCGAATTGATCGTCCTGATGTGCAGCACGGAGTCGTTCAAGCCGGGCGATATCGGCTTCGAGCCCCGCTTTTTGCATCAGCCGCGGATCGCCTGAGGCAATCGCCTTGGCCATGGCGAACTGGTTCGCCTGCCCTTCACCCATATCCTCCAGCCGACGGATCGAAGTGTCGCCCGAAAGAGCGGCCGCGATGAACCGGGCCTTGCGCTCGTTGTTCTGCCACATCTGCGCATCCATCGAACCTTCCGTTGCGTAAGCGAAGATGTCGACGACATCGTGCTGATTGCCTTGCCGCTGGATGCGGCCCTCGCGCTGCTCGATCTGGGACGGCAGCCAGGGCACGTCGAGGTGATGCAGGGCTTTCAAGCGCAGCTGGGCATTGACGCCCGTGCCCATTGTTTCCGACGACCCGATCAGGAAGCGGACCTTGCCGGCGCGTACATCACCAAACAGCCGCTGCTTGGCTTCGGACTTTTTGTGGTCCTGCATGAAGGCGATTTCCGACGCCGGCACGCCGTGGCGAATGAGCTCGTCACGGATCCAGCGATAGGCTGAGAAACCGCGCGTCTTTTCCACCGAGATCGTCCCGAGATCAGAAAAGATCATCTGGGCCGCGCCGGTCAGCTCGAAGGGTTTGCCATCGGGCCGGACGTAGCCGTGGTCTGCCGTTTCCCGCCAGATGCGGAAGGCGTTGCCGACAAGGTCGTTGAGCTTGTTTTCCGCCTCATTGTCATTGTCGGCATCGACGAGACGCAGGTCGATGGCGGCATGACGACCATCGGTGATGACCGAGAGCAGAATATCGTCGCCGGGCTGGGGAGGACCCTCGCGTGCTTCGATCGCCTTGATGCGGGCATCGAGCAGGACCTGGTAGCGCTTGAAGGCAGCTGAAGGTTTTGAAGTTCTGATCTGGCGTGCGCCGGTCGAGAGCGTCGGCACCTTGACGTAGGCGCGCAGATCCTCGGGCATCACCACATCCGCGAAGGTGCGGAACATGGCGATAAGCTCGGGCACATTGACGAAGGTCGCGAACCGCGTCACCGGCTTGTACTTGCCGTTGGGCTGCAGTTCGAGTTCGGTGGTGACGTCGCCGAAGGTCGAGGCCCAGGCATCGAACTCGTGCAGGCCGCGCTGATGCAGCGCGTCGAAGCCGAGATAACGCTGTACCGAGAACATCTCGCCCAGCGTGTTGGTGATCGGCGTGCCGGACGCCAGCACGAGCGCGCGGCCCGGGTTCCTCGTCTCGATGAAACGGGACTTCACATAGAGATCCCAGGCCCGTTGCGACCCGTTCGGATCGATCCCCTTCAGGGTCGACATATTGGTGGCGAAGCTGAGTTTGCGGAACTCCTGCGCCTCATCGACGATAATCTGGTCGATCCCGATTTCGGATATGGTGAGGAGATCGTCCTTTCTGGTGGCGAGGTTTTCCAGCCGTTCCTTCAGCCCTTCCTTCAAACGCTCGAGGCGCTTGCGCGAGACCCGGTCATCGCTTTCCACCTTGGTGAGCAGCGTTTCGTAAAGCTCCAGCTCGTCATGAATCATTTGTTGCTCGAAGGCGGAAGGGACGCCGATGAAGCGGAAGGCCGAGTGGGTGATGATGATCGCATCCCACGTGGCCGTCGCGGCACGACTGAGGAAGCGATGCCGCTTGTCCTTGGTAAAATTGGTCTCGTCGGCAACCAGGATGCGGGCGGTCGGATAGAGCGCCAGAAACTCGCGCGCAGCCTGCGCCAGGCAATGGCCGGGAACGACCAGCATCGCCTTGGCGATCAGGCCGAGGCGCTTTTGCTCCATGACCGCAGCCGCCATGGTCATCGTCTTGCCGGCGCCGACGGCATGGGCAAGATAGGTCGAACCGGCCGAGATGATGCGCCAGATGCCGCGTTTCTGGTGCCCATAAAGAGAAAAGGCGCCCGAGGCGCCTGGAAGCTGGAGATGATCCCCGTTGAATTTTCGCGGGGCGATGTTGTTGAAGCGATCATTATAGATCCGCGCCAGCCGGTCGGTGCGGTCGGGATCAGACCAGATCCAGGCCTGGAACGCGGTCTTTATCTTCTGCAGCTTCTCCTTGGCCGCCTCGGTGTCGACGACATTGAGCACCCGCTTTTCGCTGTCGCCTTCCTTCACAATGTCGAAGATCTGCGGCACGCGGCTGTTGAGAGCATCGGCAATCAGCTCGCCGGCATGGCGGCGATCGGTGCCCCATTCGGATGTGCCGGCGGCCACCCAGCCAAGCTGGCGCGCCTGCACCGTCCACGATGCCAGTTCGGGCATGTGGTGGATCTTGATGTCGGCATTCATCGTCTCCTTGACGAAGAGGACGACATCGGCGGCCGGAATCCACGGCGCGCCCAGACGGGCGGTGATATCCGACGGCCCAAGATCGGCAGGCTGCACCTCGACCAGGGCGCGGACATTGCGCTCGAATGCGGGATCGAGCGCGGCGGCGGCCTCAGCCGCCTTGAGCTTGTCGCGGACCTGGCCGGATAGGTAGGCATCGTCGGTCTGCCAGGCGCCGGTCTCCGGATCGCGAAAGATCGCGTCGCCCAGCGCGGCAATCACGGTCTCGGGGTCGTTGTGCAGCAGCTCGGCGATGTGATCGATGTCCACATAACCCCGCTCGTTCAGCACCACGGCAAGGGCATCGGCCGGAGAGGCGATGATGGGTGCGGAAGGCGGCGCAATGACCCGTTCGGAAAAGATTGGGCCGGGACGTGCGGTATTGGTCTCAAGATCATAGTCCTCGATTGAAGCCACCAGCCAGCAATCTGGGTCGTCGAGGAAGGGTTGCAGGTTGGGCCGCCGATGCGTCTCGCGGACCTCGCCGGTCTCTGCGTATTCGGAAACCGAGACCGTGGTGAAATTGATCGGGCCGAACTCCCGGACGAAGTTCGACCAGGCAATGCGCAGCTTCACCTGCGCCGGCTTCCAGGGCTTGTCGTACTCCTGGGCCTTCAGAACTTCCCGCACGGCATCGCGGATCGGGATCAGCTTGCTGATGATACGTGCATGCTTTTCCGGCACGCCATCGGCCGACCTGCCTTTGCGGATGGTAATCGCGACAGGAATGCCATCGATCATCTGCTTGAGCTGGGCATTGTCGCCGACGTAGAAGCTGCCCTCGCGCATACCGCCGCTTTCCGACCGGGCGACTAGCGAAACTGCGCTGTCAACAGCATCGTCATCGACAAGCTCGGGCTCGCCGTCATAGATCGCTTCCGGAAGAAAAGAGATTGCAGCTGCGAGCGCCTGCTCGAGATCGACGTCCGGAAGGGGCTTGCAGGTATAGGTTTCGCCGAATGGCCCGGACGCCAAGGCATGATCGCCCAGGACAAAACCGGGATGACGCGCAAACCAGCGATTTACGCGGATGGCCCCCTCATCGGCCGTCGCCGGCCTGATCTCCTCTGTGTCGAGCCAATATTGCTCGCCCTCGGGCTCGCCGATCTTGCGCTTGCGGAAAAACAGCACATCGACCACGACGTCTGTGCCGGCATCGGCGCGAAAGCTGCCTTCGGGCAACCGGATGGCGGCGATCAGATCGGCCGATTTCGCGATGTGCTCCCGCGCCGAGCAATCCGCCTTGTCCATCGTTCCCGAGCTGGTGACGAAGGCCGCAAGCCCGCCGGGCTTCAGCAGATCGATGGAGCGGGCGATAAAGTAGTCGTGGAGACGCAGTCCCATCGCGCGATAGGCGCGATCCGACCGGACAGTGCGATCGGAAAACGGCGGGTTGCCGATGGCCAGATCGAAACTGGCAGGAAGGTCGGCGCGGGCAAAGTCGGCGTTGACGATATGCGCCCCTGGTTGCAGCAACCGGGCGATGCGAGCCGTGACGGGATCGATCTCGATGCCCGTGATGTGGGCAACCTCTCGCAGCGCTTCGGGCAGCGTAGCGGGGAACAGGCCCATTCCGATGCCGGGCTCGAGCACCCTGCCCCCGCGCCAGCCGAGCCGTTGCAGTCCGGACCAGATCGCACGAACGATGAACTCTGGCGTGAAATGCGCATATTGGGTGCAGCGCGCCAGCGACGCATATTCGCCAGATGAGACGGTTCCCTCAAGACCGCTGCCGATTTCATCCCAACCCGGCCGAAAACTGTCATCGCCGGGACGGCGAAACACGGCATTGGCGAGCTCGGATGCACCGAAGCCGGTAAAGCGGATCAACTGCGCCTGTTCGTCCGCCGTCGCTGCGCGGTCGGCCGCCTCGATTTCGGCGGCGAGACGGATGGCGGCGAGGTTGTCGAGCGCTCGCTGCTTCCAGCCGCGCGCGAGATTGCGGCTTCCGGAAAGATAGAAGTTGGCGCGTTCCGCCGATGACGACGTGCGCGCCGAGACACCAGACGGTGCAGGCATCGCCGGAGCAGGCTCGCTCAGTGGCGGATCGTCATCGAAATCGTTGGCGGCGAGATCTGCACCAAACCCGGCGATGCCAAGGCCGAGCCCGGACGATTGGGACGTGATGGCTGAAGACGAGATCGTGAACAGGTCGTCATGCGACATTGGTATTCTCCTGCGATAATGGCGTGCGCGATCCCCCGGCCGCTGATGACGGCCAGGCGATCGGCATTGCGATTGTTGAAAATGTCAGCGGGACATCAGCGAGAGCGCGATTTCGGCCTCGGTGAGCTGCACATTGAGGTGCGTGGCGCCCATGTTGCGGTCAAAAAGCGGGGTCAGCCGCTCGGCGTCGATGAACTCGATGCCGTCATCGGCGCCGAAATGGCGGCGCTTGTAGTCCCACCAGTCGATGTCGCCCTTGGGGTGGCACTGCTCGGCGTACACGACGAGCGGCTTCTGTCCGTCGGCGAGTTTGCCATTGGAGAGGATGTAGACGCCTTCGTCCCCCACCAGCCACAGGCCGGGCAGTTCACCCTCGCCCGGACGGGTGCCGTAATAGGGATTGCGAAAACCGCCATTGGCGGCAGCGTCTTCGATGCCCCGCGCGATGACCTTGCGAACAGCGAGAATCGGAAAGGTGAACATGGCAGCGCTCCCCTTCACGCTGCCTGCCGCTCGGGCAGGTGACGCAGATGCACAGGAAGCTTGGCCTGGATCTCCTCCTCGGTGAGTTCACTCAACAGCTTCAGCGTCGTGCCGCCGCGGCGACCATAGACCAGCACGGTGCGCTGTCCGCGAAACTCCGGCAGCCAGCGTTCACCGGCATAGCCGCGATATTCGTCGTAGGTGGCGCTCCAGATATGCTCGAGCCGCTCCTCATGCGTCATCGCCCTGACCGGCCAGGACTCGCGCTCGACGATGGCGTCGCGCATCTCGACCGGCGAGCGGGCTTGCGTCAGGTCGCAATAGCCATGGAAATAGCGGACCTTCCCGTCAATCCTGAGCTGGTAGAAAATACTGGTGACGCGGTCGGTGAGGAATTCACGCATGGCGAACATCTCGCCGCGCATCCAGAGCGGGGGCAGGATCTCGAGCATGTATTCATGCTCTGTCCGTGCGATCTCGAAATACTCACCTGCGTAGAGATGATCGCTGTCGCCCTCAAATCGGTTCGGCCGCTGGGCATGGCGGTCGAAAAGGCGGCACATCTGCCGACGGTCTGCGACGCCGAAATAGATCTTTCTGGGGGAAGTTTGATGGGTCATGGGGAGGCTCCTGGCCTTTTTCGGGCCGAAGCGCGGTTATCCCTCGTGGATCACCATCATCTTCAGCCCTTCCGGACCCTTCCCCGCGGCCGCCTCTCCGTCCGGCCGGGTCAAGGGCCGGCTTCAGCCGGGCGAAGCTTCACCCTTGATGCGGCCGGCGGGCATGCGGCAGTCGGCTTCTTTCCTTCTCTTTCTCTCCCTCCTGATGCGCACACCCCACTGCACCCAAGTTTCCCATGCCCACGGCTAACGCCGGATCTAGGCCGGGCCGCCTCACCATTCGTAGTGAGGAAGCCCCTCCACCTGGTCGGCATCGCAATCGAGAAGCAGGTAATCGCATCCTTGGCTACGCGCCCAGGTCATGACGGCAAACAAATCGTCAGGGATAGCATCGGATCCGACGCCGGCGTTCTCGTCATGGGCATAGACGAACCAGCCATAGTCCCCATATTGGCCGCCCAGGCAGGGCCATCTCGACGGCGGTATGGTGTCGAGCAGTTTGGCGGTCGTCTCGGTGACATGCCCGGTGGACACGACGATAAAGCGGCGGATTTCTGGGGCGCTTGTCATGGCGAAGTCCTTTCCAGAACAGCGTTGGAAGCAGCCGGATCGTCAAGGCCCAGCCGACGCGGCGAGGTTGCCTGCAGCATCCAGCGTTCCCCATTGATGTGCCTGAGGAACTCGGTTGCAGGGGGCACGCGCCCAAGCACTTTCTGCACATGGCGTTCAGCAACGACCCTGGTCGGGACGGCCTTGCCATTGCCGAGCCTGAAGACGGGACCAAACCGGGATTCGGCTTCAAAAATCCCGAACGCATGATGCCGGAAGGCGAGATGCGCCAACCCCGGCGTCCAGTGCGCCGTCGCAAGGAACCATCGATGGAGTGGCAGATAGTCGGAAACCTCGCCCCCGAAGCGCATGACGCTCGTCTCGGCGAGGTTTTCCGGCGCCGGGATCGAGGTGGGAAGCCAGTCGGGAGCAGCGAAGCCAACGAGCCAGTCGCTCGCGTGGACTATGCGCGGACAATCTTCCTCGAGATGCTGAAGCCCGAGCGTCATCACGTCGACATCGACATGGTCGGCATTCTGGATATCGGCACCGAAATGCGCCATTGCCTCGGCGGCGCCTTCAATATGATGGCGCAGCGCCCGGTGCGTAAATCGGCACAGGACGGCCTTTGTAGCGTCGAACCAGGCATGAAGTGAATAATAATCTTGCCAGACGCCGCCATGGATGCGCGCCGACGAGCGCGCATGGTCGTAGGGGTGCATATCGCTCTCCTTTGAGGATGTCGGGATTCAGTAGGGGATGTAGGTGTCGATCTCGACCCGCGGGCCGGTCTCGAGATAGGCAAGCGTGCTATCGAGGACCGCATTGAGGCCGGAACTCTCGGCCCAGGAGTCCAGATCCGGCGGCGTACCGCGGGGCAGCAACGGGAGATAGAAAGAAAAAACCTCCCTGGCATGGGCGAGCGTCATGGCGTCGCTGTGCCAGTTGCCGTCCCATATTTTTCGCATCCGCTTGCGATGGCGGGCGATGGCCTGCGCCTCGACGGGATGCCCGCCCTTACGGATTGCCCGCAGGAACTCCCGCAATCCCTCATGGTGGTGCGCAAGCGGCGCCGTATTGCGCCGCGCTTTGAATTGGCCAATCTCGAAGGTGAGATCGTTGGTCTCGTGACCGAGCTTGACTTCGATCGTCGCTGCCCGTCTGCCAGCCTCTCGCAACGAGAGAATCTGCGTGTCGCCGCGGCGGCAGATGTCATAATAGCCGCCAACGCAATGATCGAGCAGCCGGCCTTCTTCCACGAGATCGGCTGCTGACGACAATGCCACCACTTCGAATCGACCGCATGGCGAAACCCATGGCGCACAAAGGCGCGGCCATCCGGGGCGGTCGGCCCGACGCTCGTGCCGGAGCGCCGAGAGCGAGGCGACGCGGCGATGCCATATCCCGACAGCCTCATGGAATGCCTTGGGCTTTCGTGGCCCGACAATGGCCCTGTGCAAGCCAGAAAGAAGAAGGCGGCGCGGTTGGCCGCCCCCTTTCGCCCCGCCCAGCGTTAGCGACTGGGCGAATGATCCGATCTGATGGTTCGGTCTGAACCCGCCAAGGCGAATTCGTTCCACGACGATCGGGCGCAGGAGATCCTGGCGAAGCGCCTCGATCGCGTCTGTGACGCCCTGGCCATTGGGGCCGAGATCGTCTGGCCGCACGAAATGCTGCCGCGGCGATTTGATCCAAGCCGATCGCTCCCACGCGGCTTGTTGCTCCGGTCGGCCGCGGCCCGGCCATTCACAAAGCGCAACCTGATGGGCTTTTAACTCCTCGATCGCGACGTGGAAATCGGTGTGGTTTTCGATCGTATGCGCCAGGAGCCGGGCACCTCTCAGCGCTCGCAGTTCCGCCACGGTCAGAGTGTGGCGTGCCATCAGCAATGGAGCGAGGGGGCGCCCCGTGTCGATGGCTTCGGTAATGTCTGGCTGCCTGAGCGTCATCGAAAGCGCACCGTAGATCGTGGCAGCCTGCAGGCGACGCTGCAAGATTTCGGCACGGTGCGGCTGTCCACTCGTCTCCGGCGCCAGAAGCCAGGCCGCCATCACGGACAGGTTCTGCTGGGTCGATGCAATTGCCGGCAAGTCCCGAACAACGACCTTTTTCACATGCGCATGGGCGAGCGCCCTCGACCGCTTCGCCAGGCTGGTGATCGCGTTGGCCACGAGCCGTGCGAGATCGGTGAGGGTCTGCCATTCGGCTCCCTTTTCCAGCAAGATGATCATGAGATCCGAAAAGCCGCGCTCTTCTATCCAGCCTCCAAGGGCCGGATCGTGGTCGGGGCGAGCGCTGGAAACATGGTCCGTTGCGAATTCGGCGATGAGATCGAGCAGTTCCCGCGCCAGCTGATGATTCATCGCATTTGGGCGGGTCCGCAGGTCGGGCTCAAGCCGCCCGTCGACAATCCTGACGGTGAAGTCCAGCTCTGCCAGAGCAACAACGCTCGACAGCGCCTCGAGCGCCTCAGCCTGATCAGATAGTGGCCGACACGCCTCGATCAGCAGGGTGGCAGCATCGGATTTGAGCCGGTTCCAGGTTCGACAGGTCATGGCGAGACCTCCGCAGTGGTCTCATCCATGTCGGACGCATCGTCATCATCGAAATCCTCATCCTCGTAGTCATCGTCATCGCCATAGTCGCCATCCTCCCGGAAAGCCATGTCGCATTCGACGGTAAGGGCCTCCTCGTCCTCAAAGGGGCGCACATAGACGGTGCCATAACCGCCTTCATTGTTCACCCAGTCGCCATCGGGGGCATCGGAGACGATGTTTTCCAGAAGCGCCGGCAGATATCTGATATCGCCGCGGTCGGAGATGAAGATCGGAATATCCGGCAGGTCGTGTGCCTCCGGGTCATTGCGATAAGTAACGCTGTCAAGGTCGGTTTCTCCGGAATCGCCGCTCCCGTTCAATGAGTAGACGATCTCGGTGATCTCGAGCGCCCGCAGGATTGCGCCCAGCCGTTCAGTCAGGTCCATTTGCCTTGCCCTTTTCCTGGTGTTGAAAAACACCTTCGGGCGGCCGCCTCTCCGTCCGGCAGGGTCAAGGGCCGGCTTTAGCCGGGCGAAGCTTCACCCTTGACGCAGCCGGCGGGCATGCGGCAGGCCTTATCCTCCCTCTCTCCTTTATTCTCGCTCCTTGTTGCGGGCACGCAGAGCATCGTTCCAGTCGTCATGCGGAGGCAGAAGACGCGACCAGGCAGAGCCGGTCTGTTCAGCGATCTCGAGGAGCCGTTCGGCAAACACCTCACCCTGCGCATTGGCGTCGGTGGCCGCGACAAGTTCAGCGCCGGGGCGCTCGGCCAGCCGGCTCAGAGCTTCGGATGTGGCCGGAGACCAGCCGCCCCCGGCGCTGAGATAGAGTGTGCCGGCTCCCATCTCCTCGATCGCCGCAAGGCTCATGGCGTCGATCGCGGCCTCGGTCACACACAGGCGTAAAGCCTCCGGCCGCCCAAGGCGAAACAGGACCTTGGCGCCCCCGGATGCAAAGCCACGCCAGTCGGGTCCGCGCTCTTCCCAGCCGGTGATGGCGCCATCATTGTCGGCATGGGCAGCCCACATGCTGCTATGGGGACCTTCGCGCAGCAGATTGGTGGAAATCGCGATACGGACGATCCGTTCGCTAAGACCGCGCTCATCAATCAGATAACGCCAGGTTGCCGATCCCTTCCAGGGCTTGCGCCGTGTGCGCCATCGCTCGGGAATCGAAAGGTCAGGCTTTCGGTCGCGCGATTCTCGCTTCCAGACGGGTTCGGACGGAACGAATCCGACAAGACCTGCCACCTCGTGCATGGCTTCGACAAAGCGCACACCCTGCAGGTGCTCGACGAGATTAAACACGTCCCCCTTGCTCTCGCCGAGTGGGTCGAACCAGCCCTTGCCGTCATGGATGACGATGATGATCTCGGCGTTCCGGCGATATTTCATCGCCTTTCGTGTGCTTTCCTTTTGGTCAATACCAAATCCCGCCTGTTCCAGCACTGCCGCGCACTTGACCTGGCTCCGTAGCTCGTCAATGTCTTCTCGTTCCATGTTTTGCCCGGCGCGCCTGGCGCGGCCGGCCTTTCCTTTGTCAGGTTTCTTTCCCCCGTAAACCTTACCGGGACCCTTCTCACCGGCCGCGAAGAGCGGCGGGGGCAAGGGCGCGGCCTCCTGGCCGCGGCATGAGCTTCCCTTGCGGCCGCCAGCTCGCCAGTGGCAGGTTCACCATTCGCCAGCCAAAGATGAAGAGCACAACGACACAACCCGGCATTTCTGCCGAGCTATGGCCGCGATAGTCGAGCGGACCTAATAAGGACGACCCGACCTGATATGGGGGGTATACGTGATGATGACCTCGACATCCGCGTCGTCGAGTTCGCCGTGGACATCACCTCGAGCACGTCGTCGCTGATGATCTGGGCCCATATCCTTGCGGGTAACTGCCAAGAGATCCTGCTCGGTATCGCTGTCAGCTCTTTGTGCAAGATCCTCGCCCTTGTTTTTCTCAGCAGGGAGATGCAATCTCTCCGTGCTCGCGTTGCCGCTGCGAGCCTGGTCCCGGCCCTCCCCTTACCCCCTCAATGCCCAAAGAGGCCGGGACCAATTTTTTAGCCAGCGATATGCTTTCCGGTTTCTGCCATACTGACCGATCGGTGATGACTCCATACGGCTCGCCCGGCACGAAACGCCACGATGAATTTGCGCGCGTATAACCATCGGACTTCACGTGCGGGACCTCTCCCATCGCCCCTTCTCCTCAGCGACGATCGCGCGCAGCACTGCGATGTCCATTTCCACCTTCGGCGAGAGACGGGCGATTTCGGCCGAGACCTTTGCCCAGTGATAGAATTCACGTCTGTCGCCATGTATACGGGCACGAGTTGCCCGGCGCTGCGCCTCGTAATAGGCGTAGATTTCCTCAGCGCCGAGAAGCCGTCGTGCATCATCCCGCCAGCGGCGGCGCAGCTCCCGCCGATGGTCTATCCAGCTGCCGATGGCTGCAAACATGCCCACTCACTGCCTCCTGCGCGTCAAGAAATGGCAACCCCCACCGCTGAAACCTCGCAGCGCTTCAGTTGCGACAACCGCCCTGATTGCAGGGCTGCGTCACAAGCGGCCATTGTATTGCACAGCCGCCATCCTGTAAGTGACGTGTAGAAGAAGTTTAAACGGCAAGGGAAATATTCATGAGTGACAACCTCCCGAGCGACGCCGACAGGCTCATTGAACTGACTGCTGATGTCGTGTCGGCCTATGTATCGAACAATCCTGTGCCCGTCGCGGAATTGACGGGCCTGATTGTCAATTTTCACGCTGCCCTTCAGCATCAGATTGCAGCACCGGCGGAAGATACCTCCGAACCGCAAAAGCCGGCCGTCTCGATCAGGAAGTCGGTCACACCGGACTACATCGTCTGCCTCGAAGACGGAAAGCAGTTCAAATCCCTGAAGCGGCACCTGGCGACCCACCACGGAGTTACGCCGGACGAGTACCGCGCGAAATGGGGCCTGCCAGCGGACTATCCGATGGTGGCGCCAAACTATTCAGCTTCGCGTTCCGCCTTGGCAAAGGCCGCCGGACTGGGACGCAAGGCAGCGCCCGCCGAGGTTCCGCCAGCGGCTCCCGCCAGACAAAAGAAACTCGGTCTCAAATTCACTTGAGACCTGATTCCAGCTCTGGGTGAGGGTGGCGGGCCTGCTGGCGTGCGCGTTCACGGGCAACGTCCATAATATGTCTGGTGGACTTGCTGGTTCACCGCTCTCGCTGCTGGCTAGTGCCCAAGCACCTTTTCCATTGCGTTCGGCTGGTCATGCACGGCGAGCTTGTCCATGATGGTGGCGCTGGCGTCGTTGAGGCCGATGACCTCAACATCCGCGCTGGTCTTGCGAAATTTCAACACGGCCGTGTCGATGGCGGCAAGGAAATCATCGGCTGACGCGAAGAATATCTGACCTTCGATACGGTAGTGCCGGCGCCTGCTGTCTTCTGAGAGCGTCGAGGTGACACGGAATATCTGTCAACTGTCCATGCAAAGAAGGTTCCTGACAGCAGCACACCGACCCCAACGCCGAGTGCCAGATTATGTGTGCCCACAACCGTTATCACCGTTGCGAGCATGACGACGCTGGATCGTCGGGGGTGAGCGCCGACGTCGAAATTGACAATCGTGCACGCAAAGCCTGCGGAGGCCGGATAGCCAGATGAAAGCCCGACGGCGATGACCGCACATAGCCCGATCAGTTCCTGGGCGAGCATCAACCGCTAAGATGAGGTCGAGCGAAAGGGCGGGCGCGCCTCAGCTGAGCACTCAGAACCTTTGTTCTCTTTTCACTACCTGCCACAACCAAAGCACAATCTATAGATTGCAATTATTCACTGTATGTTCCGGATCGGGGGCATCGCGGCTGGATATTGATCTGCCATCCAGAGCAAAGTCGATGACCTGACGATAGGAGGAGGCTCATGAGTGGACCGACGGAGGAACGCGGTGTTCTGCGTTATTGACCATCGGCACTCTGAATAAAACTACTACGATAACACAGAAATTCCCGACGACCGTGCTTTATGGCAAACGATGACGCGCAAAGAAACCGGAATTGGGACAGATCGCTTGCACTTCGTCAGGGTTGGCGTTGCGATCCAGCAATGTGTGACATCGCTCCTGCATCGGGCAGGCAAGGCAGACATTACGAGCCTCGGCAATAGCGATGCCAGAACGCTCACGTGCGGCGCAAGCTGGGTTGACCTGGGTCCGCTTCATGACCAGATCGAAGACGTCGAATTGCCGCCAGACCTTCTTCGTCAGAGGCCAGCGTTGTGTACCGGGATACATGACAGCCTCCTCGCACCAGATCAAACGAATAACGCCAAGAAGTATAGTGGACGCAGCCATTTGAACGAATGTGCCGCTTCGTCGCGCCAGCATTGATGCAGTTCATCTTCGTTTTGCTTGATCAACTCCACAGCGAGGTCCACCGCTTCGATGCCGCCGACAAGATCGGACCGCAGATCGCCGCTGCCTTAGCCGAACGCGGCGTCCTTGGCCGCACCATGCCGCAGGGCGACATTCTGGGCTTCGCGCCACCGTTTTGTCTGACCCACGCCGAAGCGGACACCATCGTGGAGAAGACGGTGGATGCGGTGAAGAGTGTGTTCGACTAGGAGTTTCAAGGACGTGCACGAGCTGCCGGCGGGCTACGGCGGTTAAGCTAAAGGCGTTCTTTGCTAATCGCTGTCCACGGCGTGTCGCGCTCATCCGGCGCAAATACGTTCTTTTCCCGACGCGTTCGGACCGCATCGCATTCTGGACAGAAGCGCGCGGTCGTCAACCATCTCCGCGCTGAGCATCGAGACTGGCCTCGACGTCAGGACCGGAAGACGACCTTCTCGGACCAAATGCAGCGCGGGTTTGCAGCCTCAAACCGTGTGGCTGCCACATTTGCACGCTTCTATCCGGACAATCTACACCGGAAATAGCCCCATCCCTGCCACCTAAAGGCGTAGGGTATACAGATCCCTGTCGGGGCCTCTAAACCTCGGTTAACGGAACGATATGGTCGGCTAACATAGTGAGACAGCGCATTAATGCCTTTCCGACAGCATCAGAATTGCCGCGAACAGGTCGGACCGGTGCAAAAGGCCTACCACCACGCCGTCGCGCATGACGGGATAGGCCCGGTGTGAGCGGGTGAGGAACTCCTCGGCTGCGGAGACGGGGTCGAGATCGACAGGCAGCGCGCGCGCATCGCTGCTCATGATATCGGCGACGCTGCCTTCCCATTGCTGGTAGTAGCTGGCGTTCAGCATCGGGCGCAGACAGTCCTTCTCGGTCAGCATGCCGACGAGGACGCCGGCATCGTTGAGCACCGGCGCGGCGGCGAGGCCCGTGCGGACGAAGGCGGCGGCGGCCTCGCGGATCGGCGTCGCGGGCGACAGGCGTAGGAAATCCGTGCGCATGACGGGCTCGATCGTGGATCCGGTGTTCATGCGGGTTCCTCGTCCTTGTGCGGGCAGCCGCCGCAGCGCTGTCCGCCGACGCAGGCGAGGCCGTCGCAGCCCCTTTTCAGTTCACCGCGCCCCATCAGCAGGCCGGCACCGAGGCACAAGGCGGCGAGGCAGACGATCAGAACGGCAAGTATGGCTTCCATCATGATTTTACACCAGATGCTGCATAAAGCGTCCCGTGACGGCGCGGCGCAGCCCGCCGCCTTCACGGAACAGGAACAGGGCCGGTAATCCCTGCCGCTTTGCCAATTCAGGCCCGGCGTCGCCCGCCGCCATCAGCGCCGTCGCCCAGCCATCGGCCTGCCGCGCGGTCGCGCCACGCACCGAAACCGAAGCAAGCCTGCTTTCCACCGGCTCGCCGCTGGTCGGATCGATGATGTGGCTGAACCGCCTTCCGCCGATGTCGTAGCCATTGGCACGGTCGCCCGAGGTGGCGACCGCCATTCCGTCCAGAAGCAGCACGCCGGCAAGACTAGTCGCTTCCCGCCGTGGATCTTCGATGCCGACCTGCCAGATGCGGCCGGAAGGGTGGCGGCCGCGCGCGGCAAGCTCGCCGCCGAGATCGGCGAGGAAATGGTCATGGCCGCCGTCGAGCAGCAGCGCCGTCACCCGGTCGAGCGCGTGGCCCTTGGCGATGCCGCACAGGTCGAGCGTCAGCGCCGGGTTGGCTTTGGATATGTGGCGGTCGTCGGCCGCAAGCCCCTGCCAGCCGCCAGCCCTGCCCTGATGGATCGGGCCGAAGCCCCAGCGGGCGACGAGCGGTCCGACGGTCGGATCGAACCGCCCTTCGCTTGCATCCGCCACCGCAAGGGCTTCCCGCGTGACTTCGGCGATCTCCGGTGAGACGGCCATGTCGCGCGCGGCGCCGCTGTTGAAGCGCGAAATCGCGCTGTCGCCGCGCCATGGCGAGAAGGCGAGATCGAGATCGGCGAGCAGATTTTCCACCCTCATGCGCAGACTTCCGGTCTCCGCCACGTCCGGCAGGGAGATGCGCCAGCCCGTCCCGAATGCACCGCCCTCGATGTGGGCCAGCGCCGGCGCGCCACGGGCTAGCGCCGGTGCGGCGAGGCAGGCGGCACCGCTGAGCGCGAGGAAACGGCGGCGGTCGTGTCGAAAGCGCATGGCTCAACCTCCGAAATCGTCATTGTAGATGGAATGCGGCTCGACGCCCAGCCGGTGCAGCATGGCCAGCACCGCCGAGATCATCACCGGCGGGCCGCAGAGATAAAATTCGCACTCGTCGGGAGCCGGATGGCCGGCGAGCGCCTTGCGCACGGTCTCGTGGATGAAGCCCGTCTCGCCGGTCCAGCGGTCGGACGGCGCGGGGTCGGAGAGCGCCGGCGTCCATGAGAAGTTTTCATGCGTGGCTGCGATCGCCTCGAACTCCTCGACATAGAACAGATCCGCCACCGCCCGCGCGCCGTAGAAGAACGACATTTTGCGCTTGGTGCCGAGGCCAATCTGCTCGTGGATCATGGCGCGCAGCGGCGCCATGCCGACGCCGCCGCCAATGAACACCATCTCGCGCTCGCTCGGCTGGACGAAGAACTCGCCGAACGGGCCGCCGGCCTGCACCATGTCGCCCGGCTTCAGCGAGAACAGCCAGGACGAGACGATGCCGGGCGGAATGTCGTGCTCGCGGCCAGCCGGCGGCACGGCGAGGCGGATGTTGAAGACGATGCGCCCGGCATCCTGCGGGCGGCTGGCGATCGAATACGCGCGGGTCACCGGCACCGGCGAAGCCGATTTCAGCGCCGGCCAACCGGCGATGCGCCATGCCTGCTCATGGGCGGGATCGACCTCGATCTGCGCGAAATCGAGGCTGTAGGCCGGGGCCGTCAGCTGCGCGAAACCGCCGGCGCGGAAGCGGAATTCGCGGCCTTGCGGCAGTTCGAGCGTGAGTTCGCGGATCAGCGGCGCGAGCATGCAATTGGACAGCACCTTGCAGGGGAAGGATTCCGCCGCCAGCACGTCGGCCGCGACAGTCACGTCGACCGACCCGCGCAGCTTGGTCTGGCAGGCGAGGCGCAGATGTTCGCGCCGCTCGGCGGGCGACAGGATGCCCAGTTCCGTCGCCTGCGGCTCGCCCAGCCCCGGCCCCTCGACCGCCACCCGGCAAAGCCCGCATGTGCCGGCCCCGCCGCAGGCGGCGGGAACCGCGATGCCGGCGCCATGAAGCACGGCGAGAAGCTGGTCGCCGCGCCCCGCCTCGATGCGCGTGCCGCCATTGACGACGACGGCGACCGCCTCCTGCGGGATCAGCAGCCTTCGCGCGAAGAGCAGCGCCGCCGACAGGCCGGTGACGAGCGCGATGACGAAGAGGGAGCCCAGCGCGATCTCGGTCATTGGGCCGCCATCTGCGCGAAGGAGGAAAAGCCGAGCGACATCATGCCGGTGATGAGAAAGGCGATGCCGAGCCCGCGCAGGCCGGCGGGCAGGTCGGCATAGGCGAGCCGGGCGCGCACCGCGCCGAGCATCACCACAGCGAGCGCGAAGCCCGCGCCGCTGCCGAGGCCGTAGACCGCGGCTTCCGCGAAATCATAGCGGCGCTCGACCATGAACAGGCTGCCGCCGATGATGGCGCAATGGATCGTCAGCAGAGGCAGGAAGGCTCCGAACGCCGCCCGCAGCTTCGGCAGGTAGCGGTCGAGCACCATTTCGAGCAGCTGGACGCAGCCCGCCACCACACCGATGAAAGTCAGCAGCGACAGGTAGGAAAGGTCGACATCCGGCAAGCCGGCCCAGCGCCATGCCCCCGGCGCCAGCACCGCTGAATAGATCAGCTGGTTGAGCGGCACCGTGAAGCCCATCACCAGAATGACGGCGACGCCGAGACCGAAGGCCGTGTCCGGCCGCCGCGACAGCGCCAGAAAGGTGCACAGGCCGAGGAAATAGGTCAGCGGCATGTTCTCAACGAACATCGCCCGCAGGAACAGCGCGCCGAGATCGTTCATCGGCGCTCCTCCCCGATCTCGTGCGGCGGAAAGTCGGGATCGTCGGCCTGCTCCGGCCAGATGCTGCGCATCGCCCAGACCAGCCCGCCGAGCAGGAAGAAGGCGCTGGGAGCCAGAAGCATCAGGCTGAGCGGGGTGAACCAGCCGCCCTGCTCGGCCAGCGGCAGGATCTGAAAGCCGAGCAACTTGCCGGTGCCGAACAATTCGCGGCAGGTCCCGATCACCACCAGCATCAGCCCGTAGCCGAGCCCGTTGCCGAGCGCGTCGACCATCGAGGGCAGCGGCGGGTTGGTGCGGGCGAAGGATTCGGTGCGGCCGAGCACGATGCAGTTGGTGGCTGTCGATTTATGTTTGAAACTGGGACTCACGTAGTGAGTGATTTCAATGGCTTGTTTGAGATTGAAGT
>NZ_JBHSLL010000050.1:0-72121 GCF_042656785.1 Aquamicrobium segne | reverse complement strand
ACCGATGGCGCAAGGCCGGGCATTGGGCTCGCATTCTCGACGCCATATCAGAGGCTTATGATGGCGATGCATTGCATGATGAGATGGCCGCGCGCGGTGTCATCGCCAATATCCGACTGATGCCAACGCGCAAGCGCTTCCCCGCCTTCGACCACCAACTCTATCGCAAGCGCAATGTGGTTGAGCGGTTCTTCAACAAACTCAAACAGTTCCGTGCGGTCGCAACTCGCTATGACAAGCGTGACGACAATTTCCTCGCTTCAGTCCAACTCGCCGCAATCCGAATATGGATCAAAGAAAATGAGCCGGTGACCTAGAGCGTGTCGCTTTTCTTTCAGATTCACGCAATCCGATTTAAGTCTTTGTTTTTACGTATGTATTTATCCTAAAACTGGTTCCTAGTTATGGAAATTCCAGTTCTCAACCGGTTTTCAACATTGGCGGGTGCCAAGCGTCGCGGCATTGGACAGCAAGGGCCAGTAGACCCTGAGCCAGAGCAGGAAGGCGGCTGCCCACAAGAGTGCGGCCCCTGCATAAGACAGGTCGGGTGACAGCAGTTGCAGGTCGAGATCGGGCAACACCCGAAGAGCGAGCGCCGCAACCAGCAGCAAAGCGGCGAACCGGGTCATGCGGGCGAAGACGAGCGGCTGACCGCTATGCAGCAGGCCAGCGATGGAAAAGACGGAGAGCACGCCAAGGCCAAGACCACCCATCAGCGCCACATGCAGGCCAGCCGTTTCCGCCAGCGGCGCGCCAAGTCTGACACAGCCGATCAGGATCAGTCCTGCACCGGCAAAACCGCTGGAACCGGCCAGCACCATGATCTCGCTGCGCAGCATCTCACGTCCAACAAACGCCTCGCCAACCCTGTCCATGAAAGCGGCTCCCGCCGCGATCATGAGATAGCCGCTCGCTTCCGGCGACAGACCGGCAAGCTCGCCCGCTATCGCCAGCGCCACCAATCCGGGCGCAAGATTAAGCCGACCCGGATGCGGACGAAACGGCGAAGTCGTCTCGCTCGGATCAAGGATCAGATTGGTGACTGCAACTGTAATTCGCGCCAGCGCCAGCCCGAGCAGGCCAAGAAAGACAAGGCCCGCCACATGCAATGCGCGTCGCGCCAGTTCGGCATCCTCGATGGTAAAACCGTAGCGCACGACTGCCTCAGTAACAGCAAATGCCCCCATCCACAGGATGAAGGACAGCAGGTTGTCGCTGCGCTTTTGCACAGACACCCGCACCACATAGTCTGTCAGTAGCACCAGCCAGGCGACATCGCAGATCGCACCGGCAAGACCCAGCATATCCGCACCAAAAAAGCCGACGAGACGACCCCCGCCCCACAGCGCCGCCATCGGATAGAGAAATTTTCCCTGTGGTCTTTGCGTGTCGGTCCATTCGGGAACGGCCGTGGTGATGAAGCCGATGAGTGCTGCACCGAACGCACCGAAGATCATTTCGTGCGCGTGCCACAGCCCCGGTGGCGTCGTGTGTGCCAGCGGCAGGTCGAGGCCGAACACCAGCACCCACTGGAACGGCCACAAGGCAGCGTAGAGCGCGCCGAGCGGAAAGAACAGGCGAAAGCCCTCATCGCCAAGGATTTTTGTGAGCGGCAAAACAGGAGCGGATGTAACGGCGGAATCAGTCATGCAAGCTTCCGTTCGTCAACATCATGGATATGCCGGAACAGCGGATCATCACGCAAGAAACGCTGTACCGTTTCAAACACGACCCGGTCGTCGCGCTCGCCGGGTTCTCCCGGCAATGGGCGCTCGCCCGCAATGCCGTCGCCATTGGCGTCGAGCACAATAATGCGGTGGGCGATGCGCGCCGCCTCGATCAAATCATGGGTGACGAACAGGGCAGAAAAGCGCGAGGCGCGTGAAGCCTCGATAACGAGATCCTGCATACGCCGTTTCAGCGCAACGTCCAGCGCCGTGAACGGCTCGTCGAAGAAGATGAAGTCGGGATCGACGACAAGCGCCCGTGCGATGGCCACCCGCTGCCGCATTCCGCCGGACAGTTCCACCGGATATTTGTCGAGATCGACCGCATCGAAGGAAACGCGCGCGGCCGCCGCCTCGGCAAGCGCGTGGCGCTGCCTGCGCCCCCTCCCGGCGATACGCAGCGGGTAGGCGATATTGTCGCGCGCACTCGCCCAGGGCAGCAGGCGCGGTTCCTGAAACACCATGGCGTGACGGCGATAGCCATGCGCGACCGTACCGCGCAGCGGCTCGACAATGCCAGCAGCGATATGGACCAGCGTGGATTTGCCACAACCCGAAGGACCGACCAGCGCCACCACTTCGGATGCACCGATCGCAAGATCGATATGATCAAGCACAGTGCGGCCAAAATAGGCGTGGCCAATGTGTGCAAGCCGCAGCGAGGTTTCTGCGCTCATCGCTTGACCCCCCAGGGCTGGGCAGCGACACGCCAGCGCTCTACTTCGGCGCGTATCGGGTGCAGGACACCATATTCGACCGCAATCAGCGCTGCGACCGCGATCAGCACCCAGGCAAGAGCGCCCGCAACATCGAGATTGGCGCGGCTGCGCGCCAGTTCGCCACCGATGCCGCCGACATTGGCCAGCAATTCGGCCATCACCGCCACCTTGAAGGCGACACCCAGCGCCAGTACCAGTGCGGGAAACAGATGCGCAGCCACATGGCGCAGCGACAATGTTGTCAGCCGCTTCCATGCATTGGCGCCAAAAGCCCGGGCCATGGCGTCAAGCCCGCGATCACGCGACATCACACCTTCGGCAACACCAACGAACACCACCGGTGAAGCCGCAACCAATATGGTGACGGCCACCGTGCCGTCCGTGGAGCCGAACCAGATCATCGCCAATACGATCCAGGCAATTGGCGGCACGCCAAGCAGCACTGTCACCAAAGGTCGCGCCAGCCGCAGCGTGGCTGGCGAATAACCGGCGACCAGCCCAACCAGTCCGCCCGCGGCCCCGGCAGCCGCAAAACCCTTGAGGGCACGCAGGCTGGTCAGGAGCGTGATGTCCCAGGTTTCGGGCCGTGAAAGAATGGCAAGCGCTGCTTCCAAAGTGGCGAGCGGTGCTGGCAGGATGAAGTCGCCATAGGCCTCATGTCCGATTTGCCAGAGTGCGGCGAGCAGGCACAGCGCAGCCAGCCCCGACCATGCAGCCCACAGGAAGCGGCAGCTTCGACCCAGCCTGTCCAGCATCCCGTGCATATGTCGCCGCCAGCCTAAAGGTAAAAACCGTCATCCGGCAGATGACCGCCAATAATGGCTGGGTCACTGTCGGCGAGCATCGAGAGCATGGCTTCAATGGCCGGGCGCGCTTGCCCTGCGCGCTCCGCCACCAGCTTGGAAGTGGCGATGGAGGCGGCCAGCACCGGCTCGGGAAAATCAAGCGAGGGCGCGGCGATCTTCGCGGCATTTTCCGGGTCGGCATTGACCCTGGCGGCTGCCTCTTCAAGAACCGCCTGCAAACCATTGGCCAGTTCAGGCGCCGCAGCAACCAGCGCATCCGTCAGCGCCAGTCCCGCCTGTGGCAGCACCGGTTCCTTGCCGGTCACCTCGCCCCAGACTGTCTGCACGTCGATGACGCGCCGCATATCCTTGCCAGCCAGCTTGCCCATTATGATGGCCGCTGTGCAGGCGGGCTCGGGCGCCAGAACCGCATCGACGCGACCGGCTATCAACATCTGCATGGCCTCGATCGGCGAACCGGCATTCTCAATCACAATATCTGTGCCGGGGGTCATGCCGTAATGGGCAAGAAGCCGCAGCAGGACAAGATCGGGCATGTCATTGCGGAATGGCACCGCCAGCTTCCTGCCCTTCAGCGCCGGGAGGCTGTCAATGCCGGTATCGTCTGAGACGATATAAAGCAGCCCCTTTGTCATGATGTTAAGCAGCTTCAGCTTCATGCCGCGATTGTAAAGATTGGCGGCCACCTGCACCGGCAACACCAGCGCGCCCATGGTGCCGGAGGTGAGCCCGGCGCGCATCTCGTCGGGATTGCGCCAGACCTTGAAGTCCGCCTTGCCTGCAAACGGGGTCAGCGCACCGGAGGCAACCGCCCCGGCCAGCACGATCGAAGGGCCAGCCGGCGGGCCGTAAAGAACAAGTTCATCAAGCTGAGCGGCCTGCACAGACTGTGACAACCAGGAAAGTGCTGGAAGAGCCAGTCCGGCCCCGATACCGGCCATCACACAGCGGCGGGAAAGCACAGGTGAAGCAGGGGCAGCCGTCACAGCCATATCGATCTCCGAATGTGTTTTGTCGCAAAAAAGCAGGATGCTTTCGGACACATTTATTTAAAGAAGATAATATTACTCAACTTTGTGCTAACGCAAAGAGCGCCGAGAGTTTCGATGCTTTTGTGGCGACGGCGCAGCCAGTATTTTTGCTGATGGCTGGCGCAATGATTTCTTCTGGCCAACCTGCTGGCAGGCCAATCACAGGACTGGGGACTATTATGAGCAAGCAGGGCTGGGAACAGCACGCAGACAGGACTGGTCTGTGCAAGGGCAACAAAAAGCTGCTGGCGGCGGCCGTCGCATCACTTCTGGCAGGAACAAGCGGGCAATGCCTTGCCCAATCAGCCACCCCCGGCGCCACGATACTGGACCCATATTCGTCGAGGCTGGCACAGCCGCCCCGATTGCCGAGCGATTTGCAGCCCTTCCCGGTGGCGTGGCGCTGGTGACGCAAGAGGAGATACCCGATACTGCCAACCTGACCATTTCTGAAGCCCTGAAAATGGTTCCCGGCGTGGTGGTGCAGGATTTCTTTGGGGGCAACGACCAGCCACGCATCCAGATTCGCGGCTCAGGGCTACAGCAGAACCCGGTCGAACGGGGCATCCTGATGTTGCAGGACGGGCTGCCGCTCAACCGCGCCGACGGCTCCTATATCGTTGGCTTCGCCGATCCGGGTCAGGCCAGTTCGCTGGAAGTCTATCGCGGTTACATGGCCAACCGGCTTGGCGCCAATGTGCTTGGTGGCGCCATCAATCTGGTTTCACCGACCGGCGCCGGGGCAACCGGCTTTTCCGGCACGGCAAGCGGCGGCTCCTTCGGCCAGGCGGGACTTTCCGGCCGCATGGGCTTTGCGGAAGGGGCATTTGACGGTCTGTTGCACGGTGATTTCAGTCGCCGCGATGGCTTTCGTAACTATAATTCCTCGCAGCGCGTCTCGATTGGCGGCAATATCGGCTACCAGATCTCCGACACTATCAGGACACGCATCTTCGCCGGTTATACCGATCTTGGCTTCGACGTTGCCGGGCCGCTGACCAAAGCCGGGCTTTACGCCAATCCGCGACAGGTTCATGCCGGTCCGGTGGTGACACCCGACGGTCCGATCAATCCCGGCCCCAATGTCATCCGCGACAAGCCGCGTCGCGAGGCAAGCCAGTTCCTGATCGGCTCACGCACAACAGCCGAGTTCGACGCGCATCTGATCGACGTGGTGCTGGGCTACACCTACACTGACGACATGTTCCGCTTCCCTATCTCGTCGGGTGTGCGCACCACCACGGGCGGTGATTTCACCGGCGTGCTGCGCTATGCCTACAGACCGGATGAGGCCGCACCACTGCCATTATTTGAGACGACCGCGCAATATTCAATCGGTTCGGCCAAGCGGGAAAATTACCTCAACGAGGCGGGCAGCCAGGGGGCGCTGTTTGGCAAGAGCGATCTCGATGCCTCAACGCTGTCACTGCATGCCGGTTTCAATGTTCCGCTTGACGATCAATGGACGGTATCGCCGACGATCACCTACGCCCATGCCAGCCGCGACAACAAGGATCGCTTCGGGGAAGCGACGCGGCCTACTCTTGGGTATAGGCCGGGCAACCCGACAATGCCGTTTCCCGATGGTGCGGTGCCAACGGTCAGTACAAGCTATAATCGCTCCTACAGCGGCTGGAGCCCAAGCCTTGGTGCAACCTACCGGTTCGACGACAACAATATTTTCTATGCCGTCGTCAGCCGCAGCTTCGAGCCGCCAACCCATAATGATTTTCTGGCCACCGTTAACGGTACGCCCAACAGCAGCCCCGGACGACCACTGCCCTCGGTTCCTCCAGACCCTCTCCCGGAGGACCCCAATTTGTCGACAGATGCCTTTCGCACACCTGATCTGAAGGCACAGACCGCAACCACTGTGGAGGCCGGATGGCGCGGCAGCTATAATGAAACCAGTTGGGATGCCAGTGCCTATTATTCGTGGATTGACAATGAACTGCTCAGCCTGCGCGACATATCGGGCAGTTCACTCGGCGCCGTCAATGCCGACAAGACCACGCATTTCGGCATTGAACTGGGCCTGTCCTCACAGATCACCAGCAGGCTTGCAGGACGGATTGCCTACACCTATCAGAATTTCCGCTTTGTCGACGATCCGCTTCGCGGCAATAACCGGCTGGCTGGCGCACCACGCCATATTATCAGCGCCCTTCTGAATTATGATCTTACAGAAGACTGGGCCATACAGGGCGGCATGCGCTGGAACCCTGAGAAAACGCCCGTTGACAACATGAACACACTTTACGCGGACCCCTATGTCGTGGTCGATCTGCATACACAATACCGGCTGAACGATTCAGTGACATTGTTTGGCGAGATCACCAATATCTTCAACGAAAAATACGCCTCATCGACACTGATCGTCGATCAGGCGCGCTCCGATCAGGCAGCCTTCCTGCCGGGCGACGGGCGTGGCTTCTTTGCAGGTATCAAGGCAAGATTTTAAAGTATATTTCTCGAGACCTGAAAACCCGTCTTGAGATAAAGACATGCGTAAAACAAAGATTTAGAGCATTTTGTGAGTACGGATGGCACCATCTGGCTGCAAAATGCTCTAGCAGCGGCAATCAGGATCGCAGGCCGGGTGCGTCTTTGCCCGGCCACAAGATCTCCTCGTCAATGGCGTCGATGCGCACGCAACCGGTGAGCGCCATTGCAGCTTCCAATTCGGCCCGAAGAATTGTCAGCATGTGAACAATGCCGACCGGTCCGGCGACGGCAAGGGCATGCATCACCGGCGCACCGACCATTACCGCGCTTGCACCGCATGCAAGCGCCTTCAGCACATCGGTGCCACGCCGCACACCACCGTCGAGCACAAGCGGCACACGGCCCCGAACGGTATCGGCAACAGCCAGCAGCGCCTCAATCGACGAGGGCAGCGTGTCGAGCGTGCGCCCGCCATGGTTGGAAACGGCGATGGCGTCAACGCCGCATGAAAGTGCGCGCTCTGCATCATGCGGGCTGGTTATGCCCTTTAACATGACGGGAAGTGTTGTCTGTTGGCGCAACCATTCAATGTCAGACCAGGTCGGGGCGGTATCGAGCAAGCCCTTGAATACCGGGCTTTCGCCAGGTCCGGCACGGGATGACGGCGTCGGAAAACCTTGAACATTCACGGCGGCCACATGCGGCGGCAACCTGAAACCAGCGCGTTGCTCGTCATTGCGCACGCCATTGACAGGGGCATCGACGGTAACCATCAGCGCGCTGTAGCCTGCCGCCTCGGCACGACGCACCAGCGACAGTGTCACCTCGCGGCTGGCTTGCATATAAAGCTGGAAAATCAAGGTGGTCTGCGATGCTTCTGCGATCTCTTCCAGCGTCGTGCTGGCAAGCGTGCTGACACACATCCAGGCGCGTGCGGCTGAGGCTCCAAGCACAGTTGCCACCTCGCCGCCCGGATGGGCAAGCTTCTGATGCGCAACAGGTGCAACCAGGACCGGCATGCTCATCGGCATGCCCATGAGCATTGTGTCCGTTCCCGCATCAGTCATGTCGGCCAGCACCCGTCCGGCAAGCCGCATGCCATCAAAAGCCTCACGGTTCCAGCGGCGCGTCAGGCCGTCAGCGCCTGCTCCTGAAATATAGGCCCAGGCATCGGCTGGCAGTATCGCCTGTGCATGGCGTTCATAGTCGCCAAGGCTGACGACACCAGGCGGCACCTCAGAGGGGCCGGATGTGTCACTCACGTCTGCGACCAGTGGCGGATCAAATTGTGATAGTGGGCGGTCAGGCCGACGACAGCGGGGTCATCATCGGGCAGACGGCTGCGGATGCTGATGATTGATCTGTCGAGATCATAAAGCATGTTGCGACGCCAGTCATCCTTGACCATCGACTGGGTCCAGAAGAACGAAGCCCAACGGCTGCCACGTGTCACCGGCGTCACCGAATGCATGCTGGTGGCCGGATAGACGACCATATGGCCAGCCGGCAATTTGACGTGATGTGTGCCGTAAGTGTCATGAACGACAAGTTCGCCGCCGTCATAATCTTCAGGCGCTGTAAGAAATAGTGTTGAGGAGACATCGGTGCGCATGCGCATTCCCGACCCCGGCACCACCCGGATCGAACCATCGACATGGGCGCCGAAAGTCATGCCCTCATCGTAGCGGTTGAACATTGGCGGCAATACGTGCAATGGCAGCGCAGCCGAGGAAAAGGTGGGATTGCGACCCAGTGCGCGCATGATGATCTGGCTCAGTTCGCGTGCGGCATCTGAATCGGGTGGCACCTGAAGGTTGTTCTTCACCAGCGCCGCCTGATCGCCAGCGGTTGTCCGGCCGTCGACCCATTTCGTGCTTTCCAGAACTTGCCGGATATAGGCGAGTTCCTCAGGTGTCAGCACGTCGGGGATTGTTACAAGCATTCTGCGCTCCACTTCCCATGCAATATTTCAGCGGCTTATCCGCCGCACGGCCTGGATTATCCCGATAACCGTACCATAAGACCGGGCGGATTTGCAGCCGCCCGGCTTTCGATTGTCAGCCTGTTCCTCAGAAGCGGGCCGTGGCTTTCAGATGTGCACTCCTGCCAGGCGCCAGGATTCCGAATATGCCGACATGCGAAGCATCATAGATCGTCTCGTTGAACAGGTTGTTGATGTTAAGCTGCAGATCGAAATTCTCATTGACCTTGTAGGCCGCCATCAGATCAACGCGCCAATGTGATGGCAGGGCCTTGGTGTTCGCATCGTCCATGAAACGTTCGGACATATAATAGGCGCCGCCACCCATGGTCAGCTTTTCGGTAACGTCATAGGTCGACCAGACACTGAACGTATGAGCCGGAATGAATTTGAGCCTGTTGCCATCATTTGAGTTCACAAGCTTGGCATCGTCCACCAATTTGGCATCGGTATAGGTATACCCACCGAAGACCTGCCATCTGTCGGTGATATTACCGGCGACACCAAGCTCAATACCTTTCGCTCGGCTGTTGCCGATGAGAGCGGCCTGGCCAGTCGTCGGATCATTGGCCCGCTGGTTGGTTTTCTCCGTATAGAACAGGGCTGCAGTGAGCGACAACCGCTCATCAAGAACATCCCATTTGGTGCCAATTTCATAGGAAACATTCTTTTCCGGATCGAGATTGGCCTGGGCCGCGCTAAGGCCGCCACCAGCCACACCATCTGCGCCGCCGGACTGGCCCAGTGTCTCACCAGCAGGGTTCGATGAGGTGCCATGCGCAACATAGAGGCTTGCATAAGGCAATGGTTTGTAGACCAGTCCAACCTGATAGTTGAACATTGTCGCCTTGTTGCTCCGGTCATTTCCGACGTCGGTGACATGATAATTATCAAGCCTGATGCCCGCATTGAGCGACCATTGCTCGTTGAACTTGATTGTATCGAAAAGATAGGCCGCCTGGGTCTCGGTCTTGTAGGGATCGCCATAAGCGGTCTCAGCCAGGTTGCTCATATCGACAGGGGTGAATGGATCTGGATTGTAAAGACTGGTTCTGCCGATATCAGGAATCCCCTGATATCCGCCATTCCTCAGCCGTTCATAGGCGAATTCAACCCCGGCTACGAAGCTGTGTTCCAGACCTCCCGCCTCAAACTCGGCAACGAGGTTCGTCTGGTTGGCGACCCCCATGCTTTCGCGACGGTTGGCCCTGCTGGCACGTTCCACCTCACCGAATGGCGTTGCGGGAGTGGCGTTTGAACCCGTAGTTGCTTCGTTCATCGACGGGCGGGTAAAGATATAATCGTTCTTGCCAAAAGCGTAGCGCAGCACATTTTCAATGCGCAGCCTGTCATTGAATTCATGTTCTAATTTGGCAGTGGCAAGATGTGTCTCCGTCTTGCGGAAATCGCGGAATACCGAGCCATAGAAATTGTTGCGGTCGACATCCACCGGATAATAGGGATTGTCAGACGTCGCAGGACGACCGGCCTGGACTGAGTTGGGGAACGGCAGCCCGAAATCCGGCAGTTCATCAGTCTTGAGATAGTAATAGCTGAGCGTCGCTTTTGTCGGACCATCCATGCCGAACGAGATCGATGGTGCAATGCCCCATCGTTTCTGGAACACCTCATCGCGACCGGCCACATCCGCGTCATGCCACAGGGCATTGAGGCGAACGCCGACACCATTGTCAAAATAATGATTGCCGTCGAAGGTCGTCCGCTTCGTGGCGTCAGTGCCAAGCGTTCCCGACACATTCACGAAGTTTTCCATTTGCGGCGTCTTTGACACCATATTGATCGAGCCGCCAGTCGAACCGCGACCGTTATAGACACCGCCCGGACCCTTGCTAACCTCGATCGATTCCAGCGCAAAGGATTCATAACTTGAACGACCAAGATTGCGTACACCGTCAACCATCATGTCGGTCGAGGCCTCGAAGCCGCGGATGAAAGGACGATCGCCCATCGGCGTGCCGCCTTCACCAGAACCCAGCGAAATACCCGGCGTGGTGCGTAAAACCTCGGTGACCGAATTCTGGCCGCGCTCTTCCATCTGCTTTTGCGTCACAACAGTGACTGTGCGCGGCGTATCAAGCAAGGGCTGCGTGTATTTCGACGAGGAAAGCCGATCCGCCTTGTAGCTTTCGCTGGCCTGCGTCCCCGCTTTGGCCTCGACATTGATCTCTTCAAGAACCACGTCACTGCCGTTCTGCGCCTGCGCATGCGCCTGCCCGGTCAGGGCAGCAGAAAGTGCTATGACTGGCAGCAACCCGAGTGTGGGCGCAATCGGCCCCGCCCCGCCACCACTCTTTTCCTCGAAAATCCCGCTCACTTATAGCTCCTTAGGGCATGGCCACGTCAAAAAGACGAGGCAAAAATCAATTCTGTAGCCGATGCATGTGCGTCAGCAGTTGCCGCAACTGCGCAGCACGGTTGCACCTAGCTAAACATGACGAAAGGAGTCAACTATAATTGTGGCTGAAAACGGACTTTTCCCGCTATGTGACCAGAACGGCACATTCAGGCCCGGGAGGCGTAGTGCAAACTTGCCTCAAGGGAGGCTGCCAGCGTTGCGGCATGGCCCGCACCTGCAAAGACCTGCGACGTGACCTTGCTACCGCCGCGCCGCTCCAGCCGTCGGATCATTTCAAGCGTGTGCGGCGCAGGCCCGTTCCAATGCGGCGCCTGCGGGCTTGATCTGCGCTCGCTGTCACCCAGCATCACCAGCGTATCGGTTGCCAGCGGTGCGCGGGGCAGTGCTTCTTCCATGCGCAACAGAAACTCGTTGTCCCACCACAATGACGGGCTTACCGCAACATGCCGCTGGAACCCGTTACCGCCGCGCAACAGGGAATAAAGGGTGCACATGCCTGCCAGCGAATGGCCCCAGAGTGTACGGGTCCGGGACATGGTTGCGGCATCTGCCTCGACCCTGGGCACGATTTCTCCCGCCAGCCTGTCGAGGAAGGCTGCTGCACCGCCGATCATCCGCTCCGGATATTGCGGGTCCGCTCGCGGCAGGGCGCCATCATCGGCGGGCGTATAGTCCAGCGAGCGCGCTGCGCGGTCAAACCGGAGCGGCGTCTCATAGCCGATGCCGACAATGAAAAGGCCGGGTGCGCGCGACAAATGTTCAGGGGTCAATGTGTCGAATACGGCGTTGCCGTCGAGCATATAAAGGAAGTTTGCGCCGTCGGGTGGCGCATTCAGCCGTGGGGTCGCGATAAAAAGACGGTAATGGCGATTATCCGCAGTCGTCAGCGATTGCTGCGACAGCTCATGGCTCGACAGTCTGGCGTTGAAAATTTCAAGTTCAGCCGGTGCCGGAGGCTGCGGCTTTAACTGGTCCGGCAAAGGAGACATACAGGCGACTCGTTCCTGCCGTGTTTCGGCAACGCTAAACTTGACGATACGAATCATATATCCGATAACCCGCCGCCCGGTCCATACCGGAGGCGACGGGAAATCGTCGGTTGAATGTGCTTTCCATGGAAAACCACGTGCCGGAACGGAACGAGACATTCCCGCAGCTTGCGGAATATGACAGGCTGGCATGCCGTCGCCTGGCCATTATGGTGCTGCTGGCGCTCGGTGTTATCGCAGCCTTCACCGCAGACCTTGCGACCGGCCCTTCCAGCCTTGCGCCGCTGGATGCCTTGCGCGGGTTGTTCTTTCCATCCGAATTGTCGCCGTCAATGCGCATCATCACCTGGGAGGTGAGGCTGCCGCAGGCGCTGATGGCCGTGCTGGTTGGCGTGGCGCTATCACTTGCCGGCACCGAGATGCAGACGATCCTTAACAATCCGCTTGCTAGCCCGTTTACGCTGGGTGTGTCTTCGGCCGCTTCGCTGGGGGCCGCACTGGCAATCGTGCTGGGGGTTGGAATCCCCGGCATCGACATTTCGTGGCTGGTTTCGCTCAACGCATTCATATTTGCCTTTGCCTCCGTGCTGCTGTTGCAGGCATTGTCGCGCCTGCGCGGCACCGGGCCGGAGACACTGGTGCTGTTTGGCATCGCCATGGTGTTCACCTTCAATGCGCTGGTTGCACTGATCCAGTTCATCGCCACACAGGAGGCGCTCCAGCAGCTTGTCTTCTGGAGCATGGGAAGCCTTGCCCGCGCCAGTTGGGACAGGCTGCTCGTGCTTTCACTGGTGATTGCCCTGGTTGTTCCGTTTTCGCTGGCAGCCGCATGGCCGATGACAGCCTTGCGGCTTGGCGAGGACCGCGCGCGCAGCTTCGGCATCAATCTTGGCCGCCTGCGCTTCATGACGCTGCTACGGGTCAGCGTGCTTGCCGCCACTTCCGTCGCCTTTGTCGGCACCATCGGTTTCATCGGCCTTGTCGGCCCGCATATTGCACGGCTGCTGGTTGGTGAGGACCACCGCTACTTCCTGCCAACCGCGATGCTGGCAGGTGCTCTCATCATGTCGCTTTCGTCGGTCGCGGCAAAAGTGATCGTTCCCGGCGCGATCCTGCCGGTCGGCATCGTCACGGCGCTGATCGGCGTGCCGTTCTTCATGGCGCTTGTTCTTTTCCGGACGGAGCGGTCATGACCTATCCGGTCAACACACAATCACTTGCCGTCGAAGGGCTGGGCATCAGCTACGGGAAACGTGCAATCATCACAAATTTGTCCACCGCGCCCTTCGCGCCGGGAAGCGTCAGTGCGCTGGTGGGGCCAAATGCAGCCGGCAAGACCACGCTGCTTCGCGGGCTTGCCGGGCTTTTGCGCGCGCAAGGGGCCGTGCGCCTTGGCAAGACAGAGCTTCTTTCGCTCTCCTCACCGGAGTATTCCGGCATTGTCGGTTATATGCCGCAATCGCTGCCGCAGCGCGTGGCGCTGACTGTCTATGAAGCAATGCTTACCGCGCTGAAAACCTCTCGCAGGGCTGGCTCCGCCACAGATATCCGGCGCACCGCGATGGCTACGCTGGAGCGGCTTGGCATTGCCGATCTGGCGATGCGCGGGCTCGATGAGCTTTCAGGTGGCCAGCGCCAGTTGGCAAGCCTTGCCCAGGCAATTGCACGCGCGCCTGCCGTCCTTCTTCTCGACGAGCCGACCAGCGCGCTCGATCTTGCCCACCAGCATCGGGTGATGGGCACGGTCCGGCAGATTGCGCATGAGCGCGGCACGATCTGCATCGTCGTTTTGCATGACATTGCGCTTGCCTGTCGCTGGTGCGAGCGCGTCGTCGTCCTGTCAAAGGGCGCAATTGCGGCAGATGGCACCCCAGAGGCTGCCGTCACGCCGCAGATGCTGGCAACAGTCTATGGCGTCGATGCCCGTGTGGAGCGCTGCTCGCGCGGCTTTGTGCAGGTGATGGTCGACGCGACGCTCTGACCGGCTTCATTTACGTGCGGTCCAATAGATCCCGGCCAGCGGCACGGCAAGAAATTCATCATTGAGCTTTTGCAGCGTTTCTTCGGGCCGGATGTCGGCAAACAGATCGGGCCTGATCCATGTCGCCAGCGTTTCAATCGTCAGGATGTCGAGCGGCGAGTTGAGCAACTGATGCGCAAGCCCGAAGGCCCTGTTGTTTTGCACTGCCGAAAGACCGGAAATGCCCGGGCGTGACACCACGCGTTCAAGCGTTTTTCTGATGGTGGCCTCGTCATAGCCGGGGCCGATCAAAAGGCCTTTCGTGCCTTCCATATGCGGCCCGCCCGTCGCGATATAGACATCCGGGTCCATCTCGATGACATATTCAAGGTTCAGCATGCCGGTGATGCCGGGGATGACATCGGCACCGATATTGTCACCACCGGCCAACGCGATGTAGTCGCCAATATTGCCTTTGCCGGGCGAGGCACAGCATTCTGCGGTGCGCGCCGCATGGGGTTCAAGGAAGACGCTTGGTCGCTTGCCTGCTGCCGAATCAAGCCGGGAACGGATTGTCTCCATGCGCTCGCGCCGGAAGGCAATGAATGCTTCAGCACGCTCTTCGCGTCCGGTCACTGCGCCCAAAAGCCGGAAACCGGGTTCAAGATTTTCAAGCGGATGGTTGAAGAAGTCGATAATCACCACCCCGACGCCTGCCCGTTCAATCTGGCTGATCTCGTCAGCCGAAGGCTGTGACTGGAGCGAGAAGATCGCAAGGTCCGGTTCGGTGGCAAGCACCTGCTCGACCGACAGGTTTCCTGCCGAGCTTGAGGTTTGCTTCAGCGTTTCGATCTGTGGAAATTTTTGCGCAAACTGCTGGTAATAGGCCGGGCCGATCCGGTGGATATCCTTTGGCCAGCCGACAAGCAGGCTGACCGGATCGTCATGGATCAGCGCAAGGGCGACGAGATAGCGGCCATCATCGATGACGATGCGCTTTGCCGGTGCCGCCAGCGTGACCGTGCGCCCGGTCACGTCAGTAACCGTAATCTGTGCCAGGGCCGGTGTTGCCATGGCGGAAAGGAGGATCGCGCAAAGCGCAAATACCCATATAGCGATACGGTGCATGATATGCCTGTTGAGTGTTCTCATTTCATAGCTGCCGCGCGCGCCTTGCGGGCGGGCAACATCCTGCGCAACAGCCCGTCGCGCAGGATGAACTGGTGCCAGATTGCGGCGGCAATATGCAGCATAATGATCGCGGCAATGATATTGACCAGCATCATGTGGGCATCACGCGGCCAGCGGCCAAGGCTCTTGCCAAATGCCGTCACCGTCAGCAGCCCCAGCGCCGGCTGCACCAGAATTGCCAGATAAAGCAGGCCATGCACCGCCTTTGCAGCAAGCGTTATGGGGCGTGATGTGCCCTGCGGCAGGGGCGGGGCGCGATGGGTGAGCCGCCAGCCGATCCGCAGCACTGCAAGCACCAGAACCGCCGTGCCAGCCACAAGATGGATGCGGAAAAGCACGAAGCGCGGGTCCGATCCACGCTCGAAAATGCCCCAGACCCAGCCGGTCGCAAACTGGATCACGACAAGCGCGGCAACAAGCCAGTGCAACGTCACCGATACGCGGTCATAGGCAGGTGCATCAGAGGGGGAAGATGTATCAGAAGACAAGGGTTCGTATCCCGGGATGGCTGGCCACGCAGGCGCATGGGTTACAATTATGTAAGTTGACTTTATCTCTCACATTTATATGTCTGCCGTGCAAGACGCATTCGCGTTGAGAAAAACGGCGGCGTAACCGGCTAATCCTTCTGGAAAACCGAGCTTCGGGGGAACCGGAAAGCCGCTGCGCAAATTGTTAAGTGCATGGAAAGTGACTGCTGCGCAATGACACCGGACAAATCCGTCGAGTTTTGGCTTTCTGCCCAGACCGGCAGTTTCTCTGCTTCCGGGCAAAAGCAACTGTTGCCGCGTGGACCGGTTTCAACGCTTGCGGCACG
Source organism: Aquamicrobium segne (assembly GCF_042656785.1). NCBI lineage: Bacteria > Pseudomonadati > Pseudomonadota > Alphaproteobacteria > Hyphomicrobiales > Phyllobacteriaceae > Aquamicrobium > Aquamicrobium segne. Next base: position 56,078 of record NZ_JBHSLL010000050.1, on the reverse strand, counting down.
CGCGCAAGCCTTCATGAATACCCTTGAAGATGGCCCTTCGGTGCTTGTCGGCGCGGTCCCGTTTGACCGCAACGCAGCCGATTTCATCTACCAGCCCGTTTCAACGGATAATCAACCCCGCCTGTCTTCAGACGGCGTAACACAGGCGACGCTGAGCGGGGCCTGCACCATCACGCCCGCCCCGAGCGCGCAAGCCTATGGCGCTGCCGTAGCGCGGTGCCTGCAACTGATAGCTGGGACGCGCGGCGAGCCGGCAGAACTGCGCAAGGTCGTCCTGTCGCGCACTCTCGAACTTGCCGCCGCCCACGACATCGACCCGGAATGGCTGTTTGGCCATCTCGGCCACGACCGCTCAATCACCGCCTTCATGACGCCACTACCGTCAAATGCAACCGGTGCGCCGCCGATGCTGATTGGCGCAACGCCTGAACTTCTGGTGTCGCGGATCGGGCGCACCGTCGTCTCCCATCCGCTGGCCGGTTCATCGCGCCGTCATGCCGATTCAGCACTTGACCGTCAGTCAGCGCAATGGCTGGAGCGCTCCGACAAGAACCGCCGCGAGCATATGGAAGTCGTCGATGCCGTGACCGAAGCGCTTGCACCATTTTGCGACGATGTGTCCACGCCCGAAGGCACGACGCTTCGCCCGACAGCCACGATGTGGCATCTGGGTACGCGGATCGTCGGTACACTAAAGGACCCCGAAACGCCGGTGGGTGAACTGGTCAATGCGCTTCACCCGACGCCTGCGGTGTGCGGCATGCCACGCGAGCGCGCCGCGCAGGTCATTCATGATCTTGAAGGCTATGACCGCGGTTTTTATGCCGGTACAGTTGGCTGGATGAATGCAAGCGGCGATGGCGAATGGTATGTGGCGCTGCGCTGCGCGGAAGTTCACGGCGCAAAGGCCCGGCTCTTTGCGGGCGCAGGCATTGTCGAAGGCTCGGAGCCAGCCGCCGAGATCGACGAGACATCCGGCAAGCTTCTGGCGATCCTTGGCGCGCTGGGGATCGATGAAAACGGCCATCTCTTGCGGGAGCAGGCAGCATGATTCCCCTTCGCCAGACCTGGCCCGACGAATTGGCGCAGCGTTATCGTGAACGCGGCTACTGGCGTGGCGAAACCTTTCCCGGCTTCCTGCGCGAGCGCGCCGCACAGTTCAGCGACCGGGTTGCGGTCATTGGCGGAGATGGCGCAAGCCTCACCTATGGCGAGCTTCTTGCCGGAGCCCGCACTGCCGCTGCGGGCTATCTTGCGCTTGGCCTCAAGCCCGGCGACCGCGTCGTTGTGCAGCTTGGCAATATCATCGAGTTTTTTCCGGCGGTTTTTGGACTTTTCCTTGCCCGCCTTGTGCCGGTCTATGCCCTGCCTGCACACCGGCTGACCGAGATCGTCCATTTTGCGCAAAAGGCCGAGGCCAGCGCCTATGTCATATCCGCCACCCATGACGGGTTCGACTATCGCATGCTTGCCCGCGAGGCGGTTGCACAGGTTCCGGCCATAAAGCATGTCGTGGTGATCGGCGAGGCGGAAGAGTTCGTGCCATTTGCGAACTTCAAGGCCAATGATGCAACCCTGCCGGACGATCCGTCACCATCGGATGTCGCTTTCCTGCAGATTTCCGGCGGCAGCACGGGCCTGTCAAAACTCATTCCCCGCACCCATGACGACTATATCTACACCTTGCGCGCCAGCGCGGAGATTTGTGGCCTCGATGATGACAGCGTCTATATGACGGCGCTGCCGGTTGCGCATAATTTCCCGATGAGTTCTCCCGGTGTCTTTGGCGCTCTTTATGCAGGCAGCCGCATCGTCATGTGTCCGTCGCCAAGCCCGGAAACCGCCTTTGCGCTGATCGAGCGCGAGAAGGTGACGATCACCGGCCTCGTCCCGCCTCTGGCGCTGTTGTGGATGCAGGCGGCGGCAAAGACCACGCATGACCTGTCCAGCCTGAAGGTCATACAGGTGGGCGGCGCAAAATTCATGCCGGAAGCGGCGCGGCGGGTGCGGCAAACCATTGGCTGCGGCCTGCAGCAGGTGTTTGGCATGGCCGAGGGGCTGGTCAACTACACCCGCCTCGATGATCCTTACGAGATTGTCGTGGAGACACAAGGGCGCCCGATCAGCCCGGACGATGAAATCCTCATCGTCGATGACAGGGGCAACCCGGTGCCGGATGGCGAGCCGGGAAATCTTCTCACACGCGGGCCATACACGATCAGGGGCTATCACAATGACGACAGCGCCAATGCGCGCTCGTTCACCGAAGATGGCTATTACCGCACCGGTGACGTGGTGAAGCGCACGCCTGAAGGCTATCTCGTGGTGCAGGGCCGGGCGACCGACCACATCAACCGCGCCGGTGAAAAGATTTCCGCCGAGGAAATCGAGGACCATTTGCTGGCCCATCCGCAGGTTTTCGACGCAGCCGTAGTGTCGCTTCCCGATCCGTTCCTTGGCGAAAAAAGCTGCGCTTTCGTGATCGCGCAAGGTGAAAAACCCAAGGCAGCCGCGCTCAAGGCGTTCATGCGCACACGCAAGGTGGCCGATTTCAAGGTGCCGGACCAGATTGTTTTCGTGGATGCCTTCCAGACCACGGCGGTGGGCAAGATCAGCCGCAAGGAACTGCGCGCCATGCTGCGCGAACAGTTCCTGAGCGACAAAGCAAAGGGATAACCGGATGGGCCTTCCAAAAATTCCAGCCTATGCGCTACCGGGCGAAGACGAAATTCCTGCTGCACGCGGGCCGTGGCAGGTTGAGACGCAACGTGCGGCGCTGCTCATCCACGACATGCAGAATTATTTCGTCAATGTGTTTACGCCCGATGTCTCGCCGATTGCACCGGCAGTCGCCAATATTGCGCGACTGGCAGCCCACTGCCGGGAAAGGGGCGTGCCGGTATTCTACACGGCACAAAATGGCGATCAGGACCGGCGCGACCGTGGCTTGCAGGCAGATATATGGGGGCCGGGCATGACATCGGCGCCGGAGCATCAGGCGATCATTGCCGAACTGGCGCCCGAACCGCAGGACCATGTGCTGGTCAAGCATCGCTACAGCGCATTCCAGCGCAGCAATCTTGAAACGCTGATGCGGGTGCGCGGGCGCGACCAGATCATCATCACCGGCATCTATGCGCATATTGGATGCATGATAACCGCTGGTGAAGCATTCCAGCGCGATATCGAGACCTTCCTTGCCGCCGACGCACTGGCCGATTTCTCACGCGACAAGCATGACCTTGCGCTCGACTGGGTTGCCGGCAGATGCGGCACCCCGATGACAACGACGAAACTGATCGCCGCGCTCGACTGAATGGAGTTCACCCATGGCCATCACCCTTGAAAAGATGCGCGCAGATATTGCCGAAATGATTGGCGAAGAGCCGGAAGCCATCGGCCTTGACGACAATCTGATGGATCTCGGCCTCGATTCCATGCGTCTCATGAACCTCATCCTTATCTGGCAAGAGGCTGGCATTGACCCTGATTTTGGCGAATTCGCCGAAAGCTTCACGCTTGCCGCCTGGTGGGATGCCGTGCAGGCGCGGCAGGCTGCAAAGCCGGACGCGGCGGGTTAAGGCCCGCCATCGTGGAAAACCGACAGTTACAGGCCGAACGCAGCAGCTACGTTCAGCCTCTGCCCCTGACCGAAGCGCAGTCCGGCCTCTGGTATTTGCAGAAGATCGAACCAGACAACCCGATCCTCAACACCGGTCAGTATCTCGAAATTCTCGGTCAGCTCGATCTTGACGCATTCCGCAGCGCCTTCGACCAGATGGCAGGTGAGGCGCAGGCGCTGTCCCTGCGTTTTGAGGAAACGCCGGACGGCCCCGTTCAGCATGTCGATGACACGCTTCGCCCGCGCCTTGACATTGTCGATCTGAGCGATGCGCCCGAACCTGAACAATCAGCACTTGAAGCAATGCGCCGGGACACCGATACGCCCGTCGATCTTGCCGCCGGGCATCTTTCTTCGTTCCGGCTGTTCATTCTCGGTCCGGAGCGCTTCTTCTGGTATCAACGCATCCATCATCTTGCCATTGACGGTTACGGCATGGTGCTGGTGACAAACCGGGTTGCCGAGCTTTATTCAGCGCAGAAAACCGGCGCGACCCCCTCTGCCGGTTTTCCGCCATTTCACCAGGCGGTCAAGGAAGATGCCGAATATCTTGCATCGCAGCGGCGCGAAACGGATCGTGCATTCTGGCGTGACTATCTCGACGCCCTGCCACAAGTCGCTTCGCTGGCGCCCGGTCGGGCAGTTTCCGCCCATTCCTTCCGCCGCGAAACGCTGACAGTGCCGCAGGATTTGTGCCAGCGGCTTCAGGTGCTGGCAAAGGAATACAAGGTGACCTGGCCCGACATGCTTGTCGGCATCGTTGCCGCCTATTGCGCACGTTTCATCGAGGGCGACGAGATCGTCGTCGGCGTGCCGCATATGGGGCGGCTCGGCAGCAAGGCCGCCCGGCTTCCCTGCACGCTGATGAATGTCCTGCCGCTGCGCGTGCGCGTCGATGAGGAGGCCCCGCTGGAAATTTATCTGGGCGATATTGCGCGGCAATCCATACGCATGCGCCGCCATGGCCGCTACCGCAGCGAGCAGATGCGCCGCGAACTGGGGCTGATCGGCGGCCATCGACGCCTGTTCGGGCCGATGATCAATGTCCAGCCCTTCGATGTCGCGCCGAAAATGTCCGGCCTTGATGTGCGGCTTCACATTCTAGGGGCGGGCGCTGTTGACGACATCACCTTTACATTTCGTGGCGACGCCATTGAAACCCTCGTCTTTGAAACGGATTCCAACCCCGATCTTTATTCTGCCGGGGATGCGCAAGCCCATGCCCACCGCCTGCTGGCCTTTATCGGGGCGGCACTTGATGCACCGTCTCTGTCCGCGACTGCCACCGCCTCGCCACAGGAAGCGCAGCGCCTGTTATTCGATCTGAATGATACGGGCCATACGGTGGCGGATGTAACGCTGGTCAAGCTGATCGAAGATAGGATGCGCCAGACGCCGGAGGCTTGCTGCCTTCGCTTCAATGGCCGAACGATGACCTATGGCGAGCTTGACCGGCACTCGGCGGCGCTTGCCGAAAGGCTTGTCGAGCTTGGCGCCGGACGCGACCGGATCGTTGCGGTTGCGCTGCCGCGCTCGTTTGAACTGGTGATCGCCCTTGTCGGCGTGTTGCGCGCCGGGGCAGCCTATATGCCGCTCGATCTTGAGCATCCGCCAGCACGCATCGAACGCATTATGCAGTCGTCGCAGCCTGTCTGCGTGCTGGCACGCGATGACGCTGCTCAACTGTTTGATGCCTCATTGACCCGTCTTGGCCCTGACGAGTGGCCGCAGGAGGTTTCCGGCATCTTACTGCCGGAAGCATCCACCAGTGACATGGCCTATGTGATCTACACGTCAGGATCGACGGGCGAGCCAAAGGGCGTCGTCATCGAGCATCGCGCCATCGTCAACCGACTGGAATGGATGCGCAGCCATTACGGTTTTGACGCGCAGGATCGTATCCTGCAAAAGACGCCCGCGACATTCGACGTGTCGGTGTGGGAGTTTTTCCTGCCGCTGATTTGCGGTGCGACACTGGTTATCGCCCCGCCCGGCGCTCACCGCGACCCGCAGGCGATAGCCACGCTCATCCGTGCGGAAGCTGTCACCACGCTGCATTTTGTGCCCTCGATGCTGTCTGCCTTTCTCGCCTCACCCTCTGCCGCCGGGCTGACGCTTGCCCGCGTGTTCTGCTCGGGCGAGGAACTGACGGCAGACCAGCGCGACCGGTTCCATCGCATGATCCGGGCCGAACTGCACAATCTCTATGGCCCGACCGAGGCCGCCGTCGATGTCAGCTACTGGGAAGCCGGGGCAGATGATACCACGTCGCCCGTGCCGATCGGCTTTCCGGTGTGGAACACACGACTTTACGTGCTCGATGCGCGCATGCGCCCGCTCCCAGTTGGCGTGGTCGGTGAATTGTGGCTGGGCGGCATCCAGCTTGCACGCGGCTATCTTGGCCGCGACGACCTGACCACTGAGCGCTTCATGCCCGATCCGTTCCGGCAAGGCGAGCGCATCTACCGCACGGGCGATATTGCGCGTGTGGACGATGATGGCGCGGTCGTGTTCCTTGGCCGCTCCGACCATCAGGTGAAAGTACGTGGCCTGCGCATCGAGCTTGGCGAGATCGAGGCCGCCGTGATGGCAAGCGGTCTGGCAAGACAGGCAGGCGTCATCGCACGCGAGGACCGCCCGGGCGAAAAGCGCATCGTTGCCTATATCGTTGCCGAAAAAACCTATGAGGAAGACGAGTTGCGTCGCAGGCTTGCCACAGGCCTGCCCGACTATATGGTGCCAGCGGCCATCGTTGCGCTCGACCATCTTCCCGTTACCTCCAACGGCAAGCTTGATCGCGCAGCATTACCGGCACCCGATTTCGTCGATACCGGGGTGAGGCCCGCAACCACGCCAGTCGAGATCGTGCTTGCGGGTCTTTTTGCAGAAATCCTTGGCCTGCCGGCTCCAGCCAGTGCAGATGCCGATTTCTTCATGCTTGGCGGCGATTCGCTGCTGGCGGTCAATCTGATGCTTTGGGTGCAGGAGGAATTCGGGCGCGATCCCGGCCTTGGCGCGCTGTTTGAACATCCCGTCCTTGGCGATCTTGCGGCGGTGATCGAGGCCGAAAGCCTGTCAACGGATGACGGTCTTGGACCAGTGATCCGCCTTGCTGCGGGCACAACCGATGCGCCACCGCTATTCGTCATCCACCCGGCTGGTGGCATCTCGTGGGGCTATCGCGATCTGGCACGGGCACTGGGGCCGACACGTGCGATATATGGCCTTCAGGCCCCGACGCTCAACAATGCGCATCTTGCCCCGGACAGTCTTGAAAAGCTTGCGGCTGACTATGTTGAGCGCATATGCGCGATTCAACCAAACGGCCCGTTCCACCTTGCAGGCTGGTCGGTGGGCGGCATCATCGCCCAGGCAATGGCGGCGATACTGCGTGATGCGGGCAATGAGGTCGGGCTGCTGGCGCTGCTGGATTCCTATCCTGCCGAGTGCTGGCGCTCCGAAGCAACACCGGACGAGTCGGCGGCGTTGCGTGCCTTGCTGGCAATTGCAGGCCATGACCCTGACGCACATACAGACCTTGTGACCCGCGATGAAATCGTCGATTTTCTGCGCAAGGGCAACAGTGCGCTGGGCAATCTTCCACCGGCAGCACTTGATGGCGTCGTGCGTTCGGTGCTCGATGTCAACCGTCTGGTGCGCGGACATGTCCATCGGCGCTTCGATGGCACGCTGACCCATGTTCGTGCCGCCCTCGACCATGCGGGAACCGACCTTGCACCCGGATTGTGGCGTGCGCATGCAGCGCATATCGACGTGGTCGATGTCCCGTTCCTGCACGCCCATCTTACCTCGCCCGAAGCCAGCGCAATGATTGCGCCGGAACTGGAAAAACGGCTTGCAGCACATGACAGGCAACAGGAAACGACAGATGAAACCCTCAGGACTTGAAGGCAGGCTGGCGCTCGTCACCGGCGCGGGCGGCGGCATCGGGGCAGCCGTGGTGCGCCAGCTTCTCGACGAGGGCGCCCGCGTCGTGGCGAGCGATCTCAACACAGCAATGCTCGCAGACCTTGCCTGCACGACCCATGCGCTCGATGTGCGCGACAGCACTGCCGTCGATGCACTGGTTACGCGCATCGAGGCCGAACAGGGGCCGATCGACTTTGGCGTCAATGTCGCAGGCGTGCTGGCCACGGGCCTTGTGACCGAAACGGATGACGGGGCATGGCGACAGGTCTTTGCCGTCAACACCGACGGGGTGTTTCATGTATCACGCGCGCTGGCGCGTGTGATGACCCCGCGACAGCGCGGCGCAATCGTCACCGTTTCATCCAATGCCGCCGGTGTGCCGCGCCATGCCATGGCAGCCTATGCGGCATCGAAGGCAGCTTCGACGATGTTCACCCGCTGTCTCGGCATGGAACTTGCCCCGCATGGCATCCGCTGCAACATCGTAGCTCCCGGTTCCACCCTCACGCCGATGCAGACCGGCATGTGGGCTGATGATAGCGGGGCCAAAAAGGTGATTGCCGGATCGCTGGAGACTTTCAAGAGCGGCATTCCGCTTGGCAAGCTGGCAAGCCCCGACGACATTGCCGATGCAATTGTCTTCCTGCTGTCCGACCGCGCCGCTCATATCACCATGGCCGATCTCTATGTCGATGGCGGCGCAACCCAGCGCGCCTGAGCATGGCATCTGGCCGGTACAATCGGATTGCAAACATTATCTTGAGTATTATAGTCATCTTTAGTATTACGCCTGTGGAGCAGGCCGCCCTGTCAGGCTCAGCCACTCAAATTTTTAACCATTTCGGGATTTGACACCATGATCAGGACCATCCGAACCATCCGTGGGCACGGCTTTGCGCTTGCCGCACGAACGACGCTTCTTGCAGCAACGATTGCGGTTGGGGCGATTGCGGGAGGCATGAGCCCGGCACTTGCACAGGTCGCGTTCGATGCACCGGCCCAGACCAGCGGTCAGGTCCGCGCGCAAGCCGCAGCGCCCGGCCAGCCGGTTCTTCCCGGAAGCGAGGTCAAGGTCACCGGCCAGAACTTCAAGCCTGGACAGAAGATCGTCATCTCCCGTGGTCTGCAACCTTCGGCGGAAGAACCGGCGACCGCAGACGGTGAAGGTCGCTTTGAGGCCGGGTTCACGCTGCCGGCAGATGCTGCGGTCGGCGTCCATCCGCTCGTGCTTTCAACACAAGAGCCTTACCACGCCGAAATCGTCGAGCTGAAAATTTCACCGGATATCCCGCTATCGGGCGCAGAAAAGTTTGATCTTGCCGACCAAAAACTCGTGCAGGGCCTCTATCAGACAGCTTACAGCGCCAGCAATGACGTACTCTTCGTGACTGCTGCAGTTGGCCGCCCGCCGATCAAGGATTCGACGCTCGTCAAGGTTGATCCGACGACACTCGAGATTATCGCGCAGGTCGCGCCCCCTGCAGCACCGGCAAGCGGAGACCGCGAAGGCGGTCTCTATGCCGTCTATGGCGTTGCCGTTGACGAGGAGAACGGAACGGTCTGGGTGACCAATACCCGCCAGAACACGGTCGCTGTTTACAGCCAGTCGGATCTCTCCCTGATCAAGCAGTTCGAGCCGGGAATTGCGACCCACGCCCGCGACGTCGCCATCGCCTCCGGCAACGCCTATGCTTCACAAATCGGTGTTGCCGAACTCGTTGTCTTCGACACCAAAACGCTTGAGCAGGCTGATCCGATCGAGATCAAGTCCAACAACCGCCGCGAGACATTTTCGCCTGCCAGCCTGCAATTCGACGCCAAGACCGGCAAGCTGTTTGCGGTCAGCCTGAGCACGGCTGAGGTGGCAATCATCGACACCGCCACCAACACCGTCGACAAGGTCATTACATTGAAGGGTGCTCGCTCGGCGATCGGTATTGCCTATGACAATGAAACCAACCGCATATTTGTTGCAGCCCAGGGAAGCGACAATCTCCTCATCGTCGATGCCGAGAGCGGTGAGACGCTTCATAACGTGCTGGTCGGGGCGGGTGCGCTCAATGTGGCGTTCGATCCGGTCAATCGCCTTGCCTATGTCAGCAACCGTGGCGCCGACACTGTCACCGTGGTCGATCCCGATGGCAACATCGTTGCAAATCTGGAAAACGCGCCGCTGCCAAACCATGTGCTTGCTGACGGAAAGGGCAATGTCTTTGCGGTGAACAAGTCACGCGGGGCAGACAATCCCGCTGGTGACCGCATTACCCGTATTACCTTGAAGCCCTGACGATCAGCAGCACCAGACATGAAAAAGCCCCGCCGAAGCGGGTTTTTTTTGTTGCCAGAGCAATTTTGCAGCCAGATGGCTGCAAATGCTTTTTAAGCGCAGGCTATCTCACATTGAACCGGACAGGCACGACGATTGTGCGATTGATGCCCGGAGGCGGCGCAGGAACGGGTGAAGCGCGGCGCACCATCGCCACCACTTCCTGGTCAAGTTCCGCCACGCCGGACGAGCGCGTCAGCGCCACCGATTGCACATTGCCATTGCCATCGATGGTGAAGCGAACTTGCGCAACGCCTTCCTTGCGTTGACGGCGCGCTTCAGCCGGATAGCGCTTGCGTCGCTCCAGATGCGCCATCAACCGCGACTGCCAGCGAGCGGGCGAAACCGAACTTCCGCCACGGTTGGTCTGCGGCGCTGCAACCTGCCGCGCTTCCTGCTGCACCCGTGCCTGCGCGCGCGTTGCATCACGCGATGGTGCGGATTGCTGTTTCTGCGGCGGCTTCTGGCGTTGCTTCTTGACCTGCGGCTTCGGCGGGGCCGGACGCACTATCGGCAGCGGAACTTCGACATTTTCCAGCCTGGCAATAACCATCTCCTCGATGGGATCGACAGGCTCGGCAATATCGAGCGGCTCCTCGACAGGCTCGACCTCAACCGGCTCCTCGACCGGCTCGGCAATATCGACCGGCACGACCTCATCGGGTTCCACCGGCTCTGCCACCTCGGTTTCCGGCGGCGTCTCGACGGGAACCGGCACAGCTTCCGCCACCTCGACAGGTTCAACCGGCTCGACATCGACCGGGGTTGGCAAAGCTTCAGCGGCGACCGACTCGACGAGATCGGGCGAGATCTCCTCCTCGACGGCAGCAGGCGCCATGGCGACAGGCGCAAGGTCGATCATGATGGCTGGCTCGCCACCGGCTTCTGCCGGTATGACGGGCGGTTCCTGCAGGATCCACCACGCAGTCCCCGCATGAGCACCCAAAGCCAGTGCCGCTGCTGTGGTCCACAAAACGAGGTGAGACGCGCTGCTTCGCGCCACCTGCTGCGACCATGCAACATCGGGCCTCGCATTCATGGCTCGACAGTCTCCGTTGCCGTTGCCGCCGGCATTTGCGGTGCGGCCTCGCCGGTGCCTTCAAGCCCGACAAGCGCAATCTTCAGATATCCCGCCATGCGCAGCAGGTTCATCACATTCATCAGGTCGCCATAGGCAACCGCACGGTCGGCGCGCAGGAAGATGCGGGTTTCCTTGTCACCCTCGGTGAGGCGATCAACCGCTGCGCCCAATTCGATATGGCTGGCGGGATCATTGCCAACCGAGACGCTCAAGTCTTCCTGCACCGTGACATAAAGCGGTTCGTCAGGGCGTGGCTGCGGCGTGGCTGCCGAGGATGGCAGATCGACATTGATGTCAACGGTCGCAAGCGGTGCGGCAACCATGAAGATGATGAGCAGCACCAGCATGACGTCGATGAAGGGCGTGACGTTGATCTCGTGGTTCTCCGCGAGATCGTCATCGTCGCCTCTGTTGATTCGACCAGCCATCGTCCTATTCCGCGGCCTGTTTGTGCAAGGCAGCGCCTGCTGTGGCCATGTCGCGGTCAATGTCGCGACTGACCACGCGCTCGACAGCCGCCGATGCATCGGCCAGCAAAAGCTTGTAACCGGCGATCGAACGCGCAAAACTGTTGTAGATCACCACCGCCGGGATTGCAGCAACCAGCCCCAGCGCGGTTGCCAGCAGTGCCTCAGCAATGCCCGGCGCGACCACGGCAAGGTTTGTCGTCTGCGCCTCGGAAATGCCGATAAACGCATTCATGATGCCCCAGACGGTGCCAAACAGGCCGACGAAAGGCGCGGTCGAACCGATGGAGGCAAGGATGCCGGTGCCGCGCGTCATGCTCCGCGCCGCCTGCGCCTCGATCCGCCCAAGATGCGAGGCGATGCGCTCCTTCAGCCCTTCGCCGGTGCCGCTGCCCCGTGTGCCTTGCGACATCTCCACTTCGTGCATGGCTGCACGCACCATCAACGCGCCGGGGCCCTTGCGATTGCGCGTTTTCTCGGCAGCCTGCGCAAGCGTGCTGGCTTCGACAATGCCCTTGAGCGCCCTGCGGGCGCGCAATTGCGCGCCTTTCAGTTCCAGCGATTTTGCAATCCACACCGTCCATGTGACCAGCGAGGCAATGGCAAGCCCGATCATCACGGCCTTGACGACCCAGTCGGCAGCCATGAACATGCCCCATGGCGACAGATCATGCGGCAGCACCCGCTGCTCTTCATCGGCGGCCTCCTCGCCAGCAACGATTTCAGTTGCCTCCGAGGATTGATTTGCAATCGAGGGTGTCGTCAGGGGCGCTTCGCTCGCGGTCGGCTCCGGCTCTGTTGCCGGCTGAATTGCCGGCTCGTTTTGTGGTTCGGCGGCCGGCTCGGTTTGCGGTTCGGCGGGTTGTGTCACAGTCACGCCCGGCTGGGTTTCCTGCGCCGACACGTCGAGCGTGACGAACATGATTAAAAACAGCGACATCAAAACAACAAGCGACCACTGCGCCGTGCGCGTCAGGCCAGGATGGGTAATCATTTGCATAATCGAGACTCAGCGTCCAAAAATCGTATCGGTACGGGTTTCAGTGTTCAGGCGTCCGATGCAGATGCCCGCCTCTACGCCGGGGCCATTGCAACGCGTTGCGGTGTTGACGAGAACGCGGCCAACATCGGCGCAGTCAATTCCGGTAAAATCAAACTGGCGAACCTTGGACTTGCCTTCCGGCAGTTCGGCAAAATCTATCAGCGTCATCCGCGAGATCATGCCTGCTTTGGTGAACAGGGCGAGTTCAAATGCGACATCATCAAGGCCGACACCGAGATGATTACCAATCAGGAACGTGAAACGGCAGCCGCGCTCGTTGGATTGCAGCGCGTTCAACTCCAGCAAAAGTGTCTCGCCACCGTCCTGCGCCTGTGCATTGGCGCCTTGCAGAAGCACGATACTGGCAACACCAAGTACCGCGAGAATTATTTTGCCAGCACCTGCGGCACGCTGCAATAATGTTGCGGATCGCTTGAAAATTGGCATTGTCGGTGTCCATCAGGCTTGAGCGGTTGAAGATGACCCGAATGTCATCACGGGGTCATGTAAATTCTAATGTTGATTATATTAATCAAGAATAAACTGAAACCCCTGTCGTGCCGATCCCGCTCACTTTCCCCATACCATGGCCAATCAAACACTTGCTGTCAGGACCAGTCAGGCTAACAGGTCCTGACCCTAATCTCTCAGTAAAAGATGAGTACAAATGTCATGATAAAATTCCATTGTCAATGTTTGCCGCCCGGTCAGGTACAGCACCTGAAAACAGGTGCTGTTTTAAATCCGGGTCTGGATCAGTAACCGGGAACCATGTTGAGCCGTATCACCTTGACCATCTCGCCTGCATCGGCTGGCGGAGCGCCTGCAGGACGGAAAAGAAACGCATTAGCCCTTGCAAGCACGGCAAGCATCGAACTGTCCTGCTGCGCAAACACCCTGACCGCGAGTGCGCCATCCGCCATTTCCACCATTGCCCGCAAATAGTCATCACGATTACCGGTTTTGTCGATTGGCTCCATCAGCCGCGCATTCTCAAATTCCGGTCCCAGGCCTTCGCCTCCGGTCATGACGGAAATCGCGGGCTTAAGAAACAGAAGCGAACAGACCAGCGCAGAAACCGGGTTTCCCGGCAGGCCCAGAACCGGCATGGCGCCCAATGTGCCAAACATCAGCGGTTTACCCGGCCGCATGCGGATCTTCCAGAAGTCGAAACGAAGGCCGAGCGCCTGAAGCACCGGGCGCACACGGTCATGTTCTCCCACCGATGCTCCGCCCGTCACCAGCAGAAGGTCGGCCTCCAGCCCGTCCAGCGCCGAGACAATGGCTGCATCGTCGTCGCCTGCAATGCCAAGATCGATCGCCTCGCCGCCCCATGCCCGGATCAGCGCCAGCAATGCAGGGCGATTGGCGTCAACAATTTGCCCGCTGGCCGCATCCGCCATGCTGGCGGCGACCTCATCACCCGTTGACAGCACGGCAATGCGCGGCCGGTGGAAAACCGCAACGGAGGCATGGCCGGCGGCAGCCAGCAGGCCGATGTCGCGGGCGGTAAGAAGATGGCCTTTCTCTGCCAGCTGCTCGCCCTTGCTGAAGTTGAGGCCCGCCTTGCGGATATGCAATCCTTCAATTGCGACCTCATTGAAGCTGATCTGCCTCCCCTTAGCCTCGACATCTTCCTGAATGATGATTGCATTGGCTCCATGAGGCACCGGCGCTCCGGTAAATATGCGCATGCAGGTTCCCCGCTGCAGGGTTGGCACCATGGCCACACCCGCCTTCGAGGCCCCCGACATTGGCAGCACCACACCTGCTTCCGGCACATCTGCGGCCAGCACCGCATAACCATCCATAGCTGAAACGTCGAAAGGTGGCGATTGCGTCAGGGCCTCCACCGCATTTGCAAGGACACGGCCATGCGCTTGCGGCAACGCCAGTTCCTGTGTGCCGGTCAGGCGCATGCTGCAATTGATCAGGTGTCGTGCCTCTTTGACGCTGATCGTGTTCTTTCCAAACGACGTATCCATTTCCGTCTTGCTCCCTTCCAGACAACCAACTGAACTTCCAAAAAAATCTGCCAAGTCCAGCACCTGGCCAGAATCGGCCTTGCGCAATATATTTGTCCAAATATAACGACATATATAGAGCATTCTGTGGGTACAGATGAAATCATCTGACGCAAGCACAATGCGGTTAAAACAAGAGCCTGGAGCATTTTATCCGTTTTTGTGAAAACAAGAAATGCTCTCGTCTTGCCTGCCCTCCAGCCTGTCATTAGCGAGCCGGAGGGCATTGCATCAGCGCCACTAAACAGCTTTTATCAGGCGATGGTCGTCCAGCGAGGCGACCGGAAAACAAAGGAAAAGAACCATGAAAATCAGCGCACGCAACCAGCTTAAGGGAACGGTCGTCGAGGTCATCAAAGGTGCGACCACCACGCATGTCCGTATCGATATCGGCGGCAATATCGTCACATCATCGATCACCAACGAGGCTGCCGATGAATTGCAGCTTGCCAAGGGAAAGAACGCGATTGCCGTTATCAAGGCATCCGATGTGATGGTTGGCGTCGAGGACTGAGCCAATGGCGCAAGATGACGGGTTGCGGGACGGAGAACGGGCGATCAAATGGTGTGGTGCAAGCGATGCCAGACTGGTTTATATCGGCCGCATCCGTACTCCGTGGACGTCACGCAAAGACTGCCCTCGTCAGGGCCGTCATGACGGTCCGCTCTGCCGCATCGAGATTGATGAGGCATGGGCGGATGCGCTCGAAGGCATTGATGCTTATGAACGCCTGGAAGTGCTCTACTGGCTGGACCATTCCCGGCGCGATCTTGTCTTGCAAAGCCCGCGCGATGACGGCGCAACGCGCGGAACCTTTGCGCTGCGCTCACCAATGCGGCCCAATCCGATCGGCACGTCGATCGTCAGGCTGGTTGAGATCGAGAAAACGACCCTCATCGTTCGCGGTCTCGACTGCCTCGACGGAACGCCACTTCTCGACATCAAGCCCGATCGTACTCTGTTCATACCCCCCGCCCCGCCGACGCGGGGCGATTACGAGATAGAAAATCCATGATTTTTCGCAGGTTTTTTGCGTTTCTCATCGCCTTTATCATCGCTCTTGCAACACCGGCGCTGGCGCGCACCGTCACCGATTCAGCCGGGCGCAGCGTCGAAATTCCCGATCATGTCACGCGCGTCTTTGCCGCCGGACCGCCAGCATCGGTACTGCTTTACATGCTGGCGCCAGAAAAAATGACCGGCTGGGTCAGAGCCCCGCGCGAGACCGACAAGCCGTTCCTGCTTCCATCCGTACACGATCTGCCCGAACATGGACGCCTGACGGGCCGTGGCGACACGCTCAATCTTGAGCGGCTGATGGCCGACAAGCCGGACGTGATCATCGATTTCGGCACAGTCAGCGAAACCTACCGCTCTCTGGCCGACAGGGTTCAGGCACAGACCGGCATTCCCTATCTGCTGATCGACGGCCGTTTTAACAATACGCCTGCTGCCATCCGGCTTCTGGCCGACATGATCGATGTGGGCGAGCGCGGCGAACAACTGGCCAGCGCCGCCGAAACCATATTCGCTTCAGTGGACAGGGTTTTATCCTCGATACCGGAGGAGAACCGCCCGCGCGTCTATCTCGCCCGCGGGACGGACGGGCTGGAAAGCGGCTCGCGCGGGTCGATCAACACCGAGATCATCGAGCGGGTCGGTGCGATCAATGTGGTTGACGGCCTGCGCGAGAAAGGCGGGATCGTCAATGTCTCGCCCGAACAGATCATCGCCTGGGCCCCGGAAACCATCATCGCGCTCGAACCCGCATTCGCCGGTTCCGTCGGTGCCAACCCAATCTGGCAGCCCGTTCCGGCTGTGTCATCGGGGCGCATTTTCCCGGCCCCCGGCAACCCGTTCGGCTTTGTGGATTTTCCGCCCTCGGTGAACAGGCTGATTGGGCTGACCTGGCTGCTGCATCAGCTCTATCCGCAGGAAGTGTCGGGAGACCTGCGCGACGAGGTGCGGGATTTTTACCGGCTTTTCTATCAGGCTGACCTTTCCGATGCCGATCTCGACAACCTTCTGGGTGTCTCACGTGACTAGACAGCCATTACCGGCGGCGGCCGTTCTTGTCCTGCTGTCGGCCCTGCTGGTCATCACCGTTCTCTTTGCTGCCGGAACGGGCCCTTACCCGGTTTCCCCGCAACAGATCCTGACGATCCTCCTTGCCACTGCGTCAGACGATATGGATATCGCAAGCGCCAGCACGGTGCTGTTCCAGATCCGGTTTCCGCGCGTCCTTGCCGCCATTCTTGTCGGAGCAGCCCTGTCGGCGGCGGGCGCGGCCTATCAAAGCCTCTTTCGCAATCCGCTCGTCTCTCCCGATATTCTAGGCGTGTCGTCGGGAGCCGGGTTTGGCGCCGTGCTCGGCATTCTCCTTGGCCTTCCGGTGGCGGCGATCCAGTTTCTCGGCTTTGGCGGCGGCTTGCTGACAGTGATGCTCGTCGTCATGCTTGCCAAAATGCTGCGCGGCAGCGGCGACGTTTTGCTGCTTGTGCTGGCTGGCATCGTCGTCGGCGCTCTGGCGGGCGCGGCGATCTCTCTCGTCAAGGTGCTGGCCGATCCCTATGACCAGTTGCCGGCAATCACCTTCTGGCTGCTTGGCAGCCTTGCCGGCGTAAAGCTGGAAGATGTGATGACCGTCATGCCCGTGGTCGCCCTCGGTCTGCTGCCACTCATCCTGTTGCGCTGGCGCATCGGCGTGTTGTCGCTGGGCGATGAGGAAGCCCGGGCACTTGGCGTGGAAGCGGGCTGGCTACGCGCAGTGGTGATTGCCGCCGCCACCCTCGTCACCGCCAGCGTGGTTGCAGTTTCGGGGATAATCGGCTGGGTCGGGCTGATGGTGCCGCATATGGCCCGGCTGCTCGTGGGGCCGCGCTTCGACCGGCTGCTGCCCGCCTCGATCCTGCTTGGCGCGATATTCATGGTCATTGTCGACACGCTTGCCCGCTCAGTGGCCGAGATCGAAATTCCGCTTGGCGTTCTCACCGCAATCATCGGCGGGCCAGCCTTTGTCTGGCTGCTGGCCCGATCCCGCCGGGTGGCGCTGCCATGAGCGTTCTTGCCGCGCGCGATCTGGTGATAGGTTATGGCTCGACCATGATCGCCGACCGCCTTGCTTTCGATCTGAGCGCCGGAACCGTCACCTGCCTGCTCGGGCCGAACGGCGTCGGCAAGACAACGCTGTTCAAGACATTGCTCGGCCTGCTTCCAAAACTTGCCGGGTCGATCCGGGTCGGTGATGCCGAACTGGCCAGCCTGTCCCGGCCCATGCTTGCGCGCCACCTTGCCTATGTCCCGCAATCCTATTCCGCCGATTTTGCCTATACTGTGCTTGATCTGGTCGTGATGGGCCGCACAGCGCATCTCGGCATCTTCAGCACGCCAACGCAACCGGATGTGAATATTGCCCTTGAAATGCTCGACAGGCTCGGCATCGCCGCGCTGGCGCATCACGATGCACGTCAGCTTTCCGGCGGGCAGCGGCAACTGGTCCTGATTGCGAGGGCCCTGGCGCAGCAGGCCAAAATCATCGTCATGGACGAGCCAACCGCAAGTCTCGACCTCGCCAATCGCATTCAGGTTTTGCGCAAGGTACGGGCTCTGGCCGATGACGGTCTGTCGATCCTTTTGTCCACCCACGAACCGGAACAGGCATTTGCTATCGCCGATCAGGTTCTTGCGCTCGGCCCGGACAAGCAGCTTGAAACCGGTCCGGTGGATGAGGTGCTGACCCCGGAGCGGCTCAGCCATCTTTATGGCGTCGCGCTGACTGTGGAAAAAACGCCGTCGGGCCGCCATGTGGTGACGGCAGAATAATGATTGATTGAAAACAACTTCATTAGAGCGCCGTGCGTCCTATCGGACGCACAAAGGACGCTCTAACTCTTTGAATGCGCATCGGAATTATCCAAAAACCGATTCCACTTTTTGGTCCGATGCTCTAGCGCCGGTCTTCTGGAGCATTTTGCCTATTGCGGCTTTCTGCGACTTTCGATATTTCCACCAGTGGGCCACCCTTCCCCAACGAAGGGCCAGCTATCTGGAAGGATAGATCAAAATGACCACATTGCCTTTGCCGGACACACGTCCGGCCAATCCCCGTTTTTCGTCCGGTCCCTGCACCAAACGTCCCGGCTGGTCACCTGAGGCGCTCAATGATGCACCGCTTGGACGCTCGCATCGCGCTAAAATCGGCAAGACCAAACTTGCTCAGGCCATTGATCTGACTCGTGAAATTCTGCAAGTGCCTGCCGATTATCGCATCGGTATTGTGCCTGCTTCCGACACCGGCGCGGTTGAAATGGCGCTGTGGTCGCTGCTTGGACCACGAGGCGTTGACATGGTTGCCTGGGAATCATTTGGCGCAGGCTGGGTAACCGATGTCGTCAAGCAGCTCAAACTGCCAGATGTGCGCAAATTTGAAGCACCCTATGGCCAGTTGCCGGACCTTGCCCAAATCGACTTCGACCGCGATGTTGTCTTCACCTGGAATGGCACTACCTCCGGGGTGCGTGTGCCCGATGGCAGCTTCATTCCTGCCAACCGGAAAGGGCTGACCATATGCGACGCCACCTCTGCGGCCTTTGCTCAGCCTCTTGATTTTCCAAAGCTCGATGTCGTGACTTTTTCCTGGCAAAAAGTGCTGGGCGGCGAAGGCGCACATGGCATGCTCATTCTGTCGCCCCGCGCCGTTGAGCGGCTGGAAAGCCACACGCCTTCATGGCCGCTGCCAAAAATCTTCCGCATGACCAAGAATGGCAAGCTGATCGAAGGCATTTTCAAGGGCGAGACTATCAACACGCCGTCCATGCTGGCGGTAGAAGATTATCTCGACGCACTGCACTGGGCCCAAAGTATCGGCGGGCTTGAGGCGCTGATGGCGCGCGCCGATGCCAATTTTGCGGTGGTTGACCGGTTTGTGGCAGCCTCCACTTGGCTCGGTTATCTGGCTATCGACCCGGCAACGCGCTCCAACACATCTGTATGCCTGTCGATCATCGACCCTGAAATTGCAGCACTCGATATTGATGCCCAAAGCGCTTTTGCCAAGGGGATGGTTACACTTCTCGACAAGCAGAATGTCGCCTATGACATCAGCCATTATCGTGACGCGCCTCCGGGTTTGCGCATCTGGTGCGGGGCAACGGTTGAAACATCTGACCTTGAAGCGCTAATGCCGTGGCTTGACTGGGCCTTTGCCCAGCAAAAAGCTGCATTCAAGGCTTCTGCCTGACCCATTGAAGGGCTGTCAGCCAAGGTGACGGCCCGGTTTTCTCCCTATTTTCACTCTGTTTGACGAAGGAGGCCATGATGGCGCCCCGCGTACTCGTTTCCGACAAGCTTTCGCCCACTGCCGTGCAGATTTTCAAGGATCGTGGTATCGAGGTCGATTATCTTCCCGATCTTGGCAAGGACAAGGAAAAGCTGCTTCAAGTCATTGGCCAATATGATGGCCTTGCCATTCGCTCCGCTACAAAAGTGACGGAAAAGCTGATTGCTGCGGCAACCAGACTCAAGGTTGTAGGCCGCGCCGGTATCGGCGTTGACAATGTCGATATTCCGGCTGCTTCGCGCCGCGGCATCATTGTGATGAACACGCCTTTCGGCAACTCCATCACCACGGCCGAACATGCCATAGCCCTCATGTTTGCTGTTGCCCGCCAGATCCCGGAGGCCAATGCCTCCACCCATGAAGGCAAGTGGGAAAAAAATCGCTTCATGGGTGTAGAAATCACCGGCAAGACGCTGGGCATTATCGGGGCCGGCAATATCGGCTCCATCGTCGCCACCCGCGCCCTTGGCCTGAAAATGCATGTCGTGGCTTTTGATCCGTTCCTGTCTGAAAGCCGGGCAGAAGAACTGGGCGTGGAAAAGGTGGAACTGGACGAGTTGTTTGCCCGTGCCGACTTTATCACCCTGCACACCCCGCTGACCGACAAGACCCGCAACATCATCAATGCGGGGTCGCTTGCCAGGATGAAAGATGGTGTGCGCATCATCAATTGCGCGCGCGGCGGGCTGATCGTTGAGGCCGATCTGATCGCCGCCCTGGAAAGCGGCAAGGTGGCAGGGGCCGGCATTGACGTGTTTGCAGCGGAACCGGCAACCGACAATCCACTGTTTGGCATGAAAAATGTGGTGTGCACCCCGCATCTGGGTGCAGCAACATCCGAAGCTCAGGAAAATGTCGCCCTTCAGGTGGCCGAACAAATGTCCGATTACCTCGTCAAGGGTGCGGTTGCCAACGCCATCAACATGCCGTCGATCACTGCCGAAGAAGCGCCACGCCTGAAACCCTTTGTGAAGCTGGCGGAAGTGCTTGGCTCCTTCATCGGGCAGGTGACAGACGACCCGATCAAGGAAGTCGAGATCCTGTTTGACGGTTCCACCGCCCAGATGAACACCAAGGCCTTGATCAGTGCAGCTCTTGCCGGGTTGATCCGCCCGCAAATGGCCGATGTCAACATGGTGTCTGCGCCGATCATGGTCAAAGAGCGCGGCATCATCGTGGCTGAGGTCAAGCGCGACAAATCCGGCGTGTTTGACGGCTATATCAAGCTGACGGTGAAAACCGAGCACAGGCAGCGCGCCATTGCCGGCACCTGTTTTTCCGATGGCAAGCCGCGCTTCATCCAGATCAAGGGCATCAATCTCGATGCCGAAGTGGGCCGCCACATGCTCTACACCACCAATTCCGATGCGCCGGGCATTATCGGCCTTCTGGGAACCTTGTGCGGCAAGAACAACGTCAATATCGCCAATTTTGCACTGGGCCGCGACCGCCCGGGCGGCGATGCCATCGCCCTGCTTTATCTCGATGGTCCGTTCCCTGAAAATGTGCTGGCGCAAGTGCGCGCCCATGAAGCAATCGATTCAGCCAAACCGCTGCAATTCGATGTCAACGAGCTTTAATTCTGACCTGATTTCACCTGATGGGCGCCGTTTGGCGGCGTCCATCATATTCGGCAATCAGCACACCTGAAAGCACCAGCACCAGCGCAATGGCGTGATAGGCTTCAAAATGCTCACCCAGAAGAGCCACCGCCAGCAACGCCCCCCAGATTGGCAACAGATTGATAAACAGGCCCGCACGGTTGGCGCCAATCAGTTCCACCCCCTTAATATAGGCAATGTGCGAAACCAGCGACGGAAACAGCGTAACATAGGCAATGATGGCCCAGCCAAGGCTGTCAGGCAAAATCAGTGCCCCGGCGGCTGTCTCCATCCATAAAAAAGGCAAGGCGGTGATCAGGGCGCTGGCACATAATGCCGTCATCAGGCTTAGCCAATGAAGCTGTGGCTTGCGCCGAAGTATAGCGGTATAAAACCCATAGGTGAGGATCGCCACAATCATCAGCCCATCGCCAAAATTCACATCCAGTTGCAGAATACGGGCCGGTTCGCCATGGGTAGCGGTAAGCACAATCCCTGCAAAGGACACGATAAACCCGCCAAGCTGGGCAAGCGTTGTGCGGGTTTTATAAATCAGATAGCTGAAAACAAACACCAGAAGCGGAATGCCACCCTGTTCGATGCTGGCATTGGTGGCTGATGTATAAAGCAGCGCACTATAGAGCGCGACACTGAAAATGGTAAAACCGGTTGCCCCCATAAGCAGCAAATACCATTTATGCCGCCATAAAACCGCCCAGTCGGCCATAATTTCGCGACGGCCGACAAAGGCAAGGATGATCAGCAGCAAGGCCCAGCGTACGGCATTGAGAAACATCGGCGAGACATGACCAACGGCCATTTTACCCGCTACGGAATTTCCAGCCCAAAACAGTGTGGCGGCAGCCAGCAAAAAATAGGCGTTGTGTCGCATTTGATAGCAGGCCCCGGCTTATGGCGTCCCGACCAAGTTGTCATCTGGCTTTATGCCAGATAAATCAGGATCAAAGTAAAATAACTGTGCGTTATGCATCTTAGAGCATTTTGTGAGTACAGGCGGAATCATCTGTACTCACAAAATGCTCAAAAGAAGCAAACAAAGGTCGCACATAGCGTTTCAGGGCGTTATAGAGGCCTGTCATTTTACGGGCGTGTCTTGGCGTTGCCCGATAGAAGGGAAGAAAATATGGCCAATGTGGTGGTGGTCGGCTCGCAATGGGGCGATGAAGGCAAGGGCAAAATCGTGGACTGGCTGTCGGAGCGCGCCGATGTGGTGGTACGCTTTCAGGGCGGGCACAATGCCGGGCATACGCTGGTTATTGACGGCAATGTTTACAAGCTGTCACTGCTGCCATCGGGCATTGTGCGCAACAAGCTGTCCATCATTGGCAATGGCGTGGTCTTTGATCCGCATGCTTTTGTGGCTGAAGTGGGCAAGCTGCGCGAACAGGGCATCGACATTACCTCTGACAACCTGAAAATTGCTGAAAACACCGCGCTGATCCTGTCCCTGCACAGGGAACTCGACGGATTTCGCGAAGATGCGGCCTCCAATTCCGGCACCAAAATCGGCACGACACGGCGCGGCATCGGCCCTGCCTATGAAGACAAGGTCGGCCGCCGCGGGGTGCGGGTGATGGATCTGGCCGATATGGACACGCTGCCGGCAAAAGTGGATCGCCTGCTGACCCACCACAACGCCTTGCGCAAGGGCCTTGGCCACCCGGAAGTGACGCATGAGACCATCATGCAGGAACTGACTTCGATTGCTGCCGATATTTTACCCTACATGGACCGGGTCTGGAAAGTGCTGGACGACAGCCGTAAGGCAGGCGAGCGCATCCTGTTTGAAGGCGCACAAGGCACGCTGCTCGACATTGACCACGGCACCTATCCATTTGTTACCTCCTCCAACACGGTGGCCGGGCAGGCAGCCGCTGGTTCAGGCATCGGACCGGGAGCGCTCAGCTATGTGCTGGGCATTACCAAAGCCTATACCACCCGCGTTGGTGAAGGCCCCTTCCCGACTGAGCAGGACAACGAAATCGGCCATTTTCTTGGTACACATGGCCATGAATTCGGCACAGTAACAGGTCGCAAGCGCCGCTGCGGCTGGTTTGATGCGGTTCTGGTGCGTCAGGCTGTTGCTGTTAACGGCATCAAGGGCATTGCTCTTACCAAGCTCGATGTGCTTGACGGGCTTGATGAGATCAAGGTCTGCACCGGCTATATGCTCGATGGTGAAAGAATCGACTATCTGCCGGCCAGTCAGGGCGCACAGGCGCGGGTAGAGCCCATTTATGAAACACTGGAAGGCTGGAAGAAAACCACTGCCGGTGCACGCAGCTGGAACGAGTTGCCCGCGCAGGCCGTTAAATATGTGCGCCACATTGAAGAACTGATCGGCGCGCCGGTGGCGCTGCTTTCCACCAGCCCGGAACGGGACGACACGATACTTGTGACCGACCCGTTTCAAGATTAACTATACCCGTGCGACGGGTGGAACTGAATAGTGCGCCCGTCGTAATTGAAAAACAGGTCAACTTGAAGCATGGCAGATTTCGTTGCGGTTCTGAAAAAGACGCTGGGTGGTCTTGGCGAGACAACGCCCGAAATGCGGGCAAGGGTCTATGACAAGGCCCGCACCACCATCGCGGCCAGGCTGGCAGCCCTTGACCCGCAGCCGCCCGCAGCCCTTGTTGAGCGCCAGAAAAAAGCACTGGAAGACGCTATTGTCACCGTGGAGGGTGAATATGCACCGCCACAGCCCACCGGCGACGACCCGCTGGCAGAGCTGGAAAGCCTGTTTTCGTCCATTGACCGCAACAAGAACCAGCCAAGCCATGCCGCTCCTTCTCCGAATGTGACGGTTACGCCTGCCCCGCCTCCTTCGGTAGAAGCTCCCCCGGTAGAGCCTGTGCACCCTGTTGCTGAAAGCGCCGCAGAACGGACCGGGCCGGAAGCTGACAAACCCTTACATGCCCAAACGCGGCAGGAGCCGCCTGTAGACGCTCAAACGCGGCAGGAGCCGCTTGGCCCTGAATTCAACCACGATCCGGCTCCAGAATCAGAACCGGACTTTGGCCATTCACCGACAGGCGGGCTGGATGAGACAGATGATGCCGATGATGCTTTCGATCGCCTGCCAGATATCGAAACCGAACAGGATGAAGAGGAACGGCGCAGCCACAAGGGGCTGATAACGGCGCTTGTCGCGCTGGCTGTGCTGGCCGCTGGCGGCTATGGCGCATGGTACAACAAGGATGCCATTGGCGACATGTTTGCCAGCAGCGATAGCGGCGAACCGGAACCGACAACCGTCACACCGGTAGAAGTGCCGCCCGGTGAAGACGTGGCAGCAGCCGATCCATCTGCCGGGCCAGCCCCGGTCGAACCCGCCCCGATCGAACCCAACGGTGAAGCCTCGCAAAAATTCACGCAGCGCCTGCTGCCCAGCGGCGAAGAGACCGATCCCGGCCCTGCCGGTGGTGGCAGTTCCATTGGCGAAGGCTCCTCTGTCGTGGCGCTGACCACGCCCCCTCCAACCGCAGCCCCCGGCGCAGGCCCATCTGCGGCACAGGACCAGAACACACAAAGCGCACAATCGGGCGTTGCTGTCGGCCAGAAGGCCATCTACTACGAAGAGCGCACCAATCTGGCGCAAGGCTCGGCAGAATCGGGCAACACCGTATGGTCGCTGGTACAGGAATCACCCGGTGGCGATGAGCCACCTGAACCCGCCATTCGCGCTGAGGTGCAAATCCCCGGCAAGGATGTGCAGCTTCGCATGACCATCCGCCGCAATGCCGACACCACGCTTCCGGCCAGCCATATCATTGAAATGATTTTCCTGACCCCCACCGACTTCGAGGGCGGCGGCATTGACGGGCTGTTACGGATTGCCTTCAAGAGCGCCGAGCAGGATGCGGGCAGCCCGCTGATTGGCGTTCCGGCCAAAATTGCCGATGGCTATTTTCTGGTGGCGCTCAATGACACCAAGGCCGATGAAGATGCCAATATGGCGCTCTTTCGCAATCGGGAATGGATCGATATTCCCGTCATCTATAAATCGGGACGCCGCGCTTTGCTGACCATGGAAAAAGGCATTCCAGGCGACAAGGTGTTTGATGAGGCAATCAAGGCCTGGCAGGAAAAGACGGCAGAGTGAAATGACAGCCGAGGATCAGGCTTCGAGTTCCTCACGCAGCATTTCCAGTTCCAGCCACTCTTCCTCAAAGGCGGCAAGATCCGTCCGCTCCTTGTCGAGCGCCGCAATGGTCTTTTGAAAGCCTGCCGGATCACGCTCGTAAAAATTAGGATCGGCGATTTTGTCTTCCAGCCGATTGATTGCCTCTGTTGCCGCCTCGATCTTTTTGGGCAGGTTTTCCAGCGCAAATTTCTGCTTGAAAGACAGTTTTCTGGATATGGCCTTGCCTGGCTCTGGCTGTTTTCCAGCCGATTTTTCCTCATCTGCGACAGTGCGTGAGCGTTGCTTGCGATCTTCCAGCTTAGAGGCCCCGCGCTGCGCCAGCATGTCGGAATACCCCCCGGCATATTCGATCCAGCGCCCCTCACCATCGGGCACAATCACGCTGGTGACAGTGCGGTCAAGAAAATCGCGGTCATGGCTGACAAGAATGACCGTACCAGCAAAGCCCGCCACCAGTTCCTGCAACAATTCCAGCGTTTCCATGTCAAGATCATTGGTCGGCTCGTCCAGCACCAGAAGATTGGCAGGGCGCGACAACACCCGCGCCAGCAGCAAACGGGCGCGTTCACCGCCCGACAATTTGTGCACCGGCGTGCGTGCCTGCTCCGGCCTGAACAGAAAATCCTTCATATAGGACGCGACATGGCGCTGCTCGCCATTGACGATCAGGCTCTCGCCCCGCCCATCGGTCAGATAATGGGCCAATGTCTCATTCGGGTCAGCCGCCTCACGTTTCTGGTCAAGCGTGGCGATCTCCAGATTGACCCCAAGCCGCACAGTGCCGGAATCGGGCGCAAGCTCACCCGTCAGCATTTTCAAAAGCGTGGTCTTGCCAGCCCCGTTAGGCCCGACCAGTCCGATGCGGTCACCTCGCTGGATGCGGGTGGAGAAATCACTGACCACATTAAGATCGCCAAAGCTCTTGGCGATGGATTTTGCCTCAATCACCAGCCTGCCGGATTCGGCAGCGTCACTGGCAACCATGGTTGCAGTTCCTTCCGCCCCCCTGTGGCTGCGATGGCGCTGGCGCAGCGCCTGCAATTCACCAAGGCGGCGCACATTGCGCTTGCGCCGGGCGGTCACACCATAGCGCAGCCAGTGCTCTTCACGCACGATCTGACGGCCAAGCTTGTGCTGTTCGCGCTCTTCTTCCTCCAAAATCTTGTCACGCCATTCCTCAAAATGCGCAAAACCCCGATCAAGGCGGCGGGTCTGGCCGCGATCCAGCCAGATAGTGGCGCGTGACACCCGCTCCAGAAAACGGCGATCATGCGAAATCACCACCAGCGCCGAAGATGAACGGATCAGTTCTTCTTCCAGCCATTCGATAACATTCAGATCCAGATGGTTGGTCGGCTCATCCAGCAACAAGATATCAGGCTCAGGCGCCATGACGCGGGCAAGGGCAGCGCGGCGCGCCTCACCACCCGAAAGCTCGGCCGGATTTTCTTCACCGGTCAGGCCCAGATGCTCCAGAAGATAGGTGGCGCGATATGGATCATCGGCAGGCCCAAGCCCCGCCTCGACATAGCCACGCACCGTGGCAAAACCTTCCATGTCAGGCGCTTGCGGCAGATAGCGAATGGTGGCGGTCGGCTGACGGAAAATCTCGCCATCCTGCGCTTCGGCAAGCCCGGCTGCAATCTTCAGTAATGTCGATTTGCCTGATCCATTGCGCCCCACGAGCGCGATGCGGTCGCCCGGACCAACGGCAAAATCAGCGCCATCAAGCAGCGGCGTGCCGCCAAAGCTAAGGTAAACACCGGCAAGGTTGAGAAGCGGCGGGGCCATATCAGCCTCCCTGTTCAGGCAATGGATGGGCAAGCAGCATGGCGCAGCCCTGCTCCAGTTCAATGGTCAACTGGCTCAAAACCTCATTCGACATGGTCAGTGATGAGCCAAACGGCACATTGACTGCCGCCAGTTCCCATTTGGCGCCGCGCACACTAAGGCCGGCAAGGTCTGAAAAGCCAAGGATCGAAAACAACGTGCCTTTGGCATAGTCAAATGTCGAACACCCGCGCGACAAGGGTCGGCCCTCCTGTGTGCCGCTGGTCAGCAACACATCGATGCCTTTTTCAGCCAGCCGCAAGCCCAGCGCCAGATGCAAAAAGGCGTGATCGGTACGCGCACCGCCAAAGGCGCCTGCCAGAACCAGCCGGATCGCCCCCTTTTCCAGCGCAATTTCAACGGCCAGTTCCCCATCCGTGCTGTCCTTATCCACGGGAAAGCTGCGTTTGGGCACTGAATTTAGATGTGGTGGCAATAATGCGGGTGCAGAATCAAAATCCCCCACCCAAAGTTCGGGCACAAGGCCAAGGGTGTGCGCATGTTGAATGCCGGAATCGGCGGCAATAATGCGGCTTCCCGCAATCTGGCGATCAAGTGCAGGGGTGCGGACAAGTTCTCCACCCAGAAGGATTGTATATTGGCTCATGATCCAAGCCCCTTAGCAGTCCCATCACTGGAACGAAAGATGCAGCAATGCTCTTGCTTGCCTGAAGCGGGCAACCTATCTGTAAAACGCTCTAACGGGGTGCCGGACGCAATCATTTGCGGCCCGGCTGAGAGGCGTCACACGCCAACCCGCTGAACCTGATCCGGTTTGCACCGGCGGAGGGATTAGAAGCTGCCGGACAGTCGGTGCCTCAGCCCCTTCAAAACCACCTTAAGGAGGCGTTGATGCGCACAGTTTTATTATCCATCCTGTCCGCCACATTGCTGGCGACAACTCCGGCCGCAGCGCAAGACAAGCTCACCATCTACACTTATGACAGTTTTACCGCTGAGTGGGGTCCCGGCCCGCAGGTGAAGAAAAATTTTGAAGCTGAATGTGGCTGCGAGGTTGATTTCATTTCGGTGGCCGATGGCGTTGCCCTGCTCAACCGGCTCAAACTTGAAGGGACCTCCACCAAAGCCGACATTGTGCTCGGTCTCGACACCAATCTTGTGGCGGAAGCGCAAGCGACCAATTTGTTTGCGCCCCATGGCCTGACGATGGAAACAAACATTCCCGGCGGCTGGTCTGATGCAACTTTTTTACCTTACGACTATGGTTATTTCGCCGTGGTCTATGACACGCAAGAACTGCCCGTCCCGCCTGCCAGCATGAAAGAACTGGTTGAAGGCGACCCGGCACAAAAAATCATCATTCAGGACCCGCGCACCTCAACGCCGGGGCTGGGGTTGCTTTTGTGGGTACGCGCCATCTATGGCGATGAGGCAGATGCGGCATGGGAAAAGCTGAAAACCCGCATATTGACGGTAACGCCCGGCTGGAGTGAGGCTTACGGGCTGTTCACCAAGAGCGAAGCGCCAATGGTTTTGTCTTACACCACCTCGCCTGCCTATCACATGATTGCCGACAAGTCCGACCGCTATCAGGCGGCCGGTTTTTCCGATGGCCATTATCTTCAGGTCGAGGTCGCGGGCATGACCCTGACCGGCGCCAAAAATCCGCTGGCACAACAGTTTCTTGCCTTCATGACCGGACCGGGCTTTCAGGATACGGTATCGCAAACCCAGTGGATGTATCCGGCGGGAAAAACCAGCACACCGCTTGACCCCACCTTTGACCGTCTGGTGAAACCGGCCAAAACCTTGCAATTTACCCCTCGGGAAGTAGCCGACAATCGCAAAGCCTGGGTCGATGAATGGCTGGGCGTGATGAGCAGGTAGCCAGCTTGGCCAGCAAAATCTCGTCCATAACAGGCAATCCGCGCATTCTTGCCGGGCTTGTCGCACTTGCCGCAATTTCAACGCTGATTGGCGGGGCTTTTGCCGGTCTGGCGCTTGAGGGTGTGCAGGATTTTTCAGGCGCGCTTGCTGCCTTTGATCCCTATATGATCAGGGTTGCCCGCTTCACATTGTGGCAGGCGCTCCTTTCCACCCTGCTATCGATTGCGCCTGCCCTGCTGGTGGCGCGGGCCTTGACGCGCTTTCCCGATTTTCCGGGGCGCGGGCTGATCCTGCAACTTTTTGCCGTGCCTCTGGCGCTGCCCTCCCTTGTCGCAGCCCTTGGCGTGCTCGCCCTTTATGGTCGTTCCGGTTATTTTGCCGGGCTTTTTTCAACATTCAGCGCTGGAGAATGGCCGGGCATATATGGACTTTCCGGCATTCTGGTTGCCCATGTGTTTTTCAACCTGCCACTGGCCACACGTCTGTTTGTCGAAGCATTACAAACCGTTCCCACAGATCAATGGCGGCTGGCCAGCCAGCTTGGCATGGGTGCTTTTGCCAGTTTCCGGCTGATTGAATGGCCAAGGCTGCGGCAGGCGCTGCCGGGTATTGCCGGGCTGGTGTTCATGCTGTGCATCACCTCATTCACCATCGTGTTGACACTGGGCGGCGGCCCGCGCGCCACCACGCTGGAAGTGGCGATCTATCAGGCATTGCGCTTTGATTTCGACCCGGCCCGGGCCGTTGTGCTGACCGCATTGCAGGTGGCCCTGACGCTTGCCATCGTCTTTGTGCTGGCAAGGCTGGGCACCAATACACAGGCGCAAATCAATCTTTCCGTTGCCCCGCGCCGTTTTATTGTCACGGCAACCAGCGAAACAGTCTTCAACAGCGTCCTGATCCTGCTGGCGGTGCTGTTTGTTGCCGGGCCAATGGCGGCCATGGTGGCGGCTGGCTTGCAAGCAGATCTTGGCCGTCTTGTCATGGACCCTGCCGTGCAACGCGCAACCCTTACCAGCCTTGTTCTGGCCATGCTGTCCGCACTGCTGGCGGCCAGCCTGTCCCTGGCGCTGGTAATGGCTCGACAGGCGCTGGAACACCCTGCCCATGCGCGCCACCCATTGCTGCACTATGCCACCGATACAGGTGCCAGCTTCGTGCTGGTGGTGCCGCCCATTGTCATTGGCGCTGGCTGGTTCATCCTGCTGCGCCATGTGGCTGATGTGTTTGCGCTTGCCCCGATACTGGTCATCACCGTCAATGCGGTGATGGCCATGCCCTTTGCCATCCGAGCCATCCGCCCTGCCCATGATGCGGCAAGTGCGCGCCATGAGCGTTTATGTGCCCAGCTTGGCATTGCTGGCTGGGTGCGGTTTCGGCTGATCGACTGGCCGGTGCTGCGCCGGCCAATGACGACGGCTGCGGCTTTTGCCATGGCGCTGTCACTGGGCGATCTTGGTGTGATTGCACTTTTCGGCTCAGATGCGGTGCAGACCCTGCCCTATCTTTTATTGCAGCGCATGGGCAGTTACCGCACCAGCGATGCGGCAGGGCTGGCGCTCATTCTGGGGCTGGCCTGTCTGGCGCTCATGTTTATGTCTGCCAGGCTGGCGCCCGCCTGGCAAAGGGAAAAACGGCCATGAAATCTTCTGCCTCCTCTCCCGCTGAAGTGCAGCTGGACAAGGTGATTTTCAGCTATGGCGAGGGTGTATTTTCATTTGACGTCACCTGTCGGGCAGGCCATGTCACCGCCATTATGGGGCCGAGCGGATCAGGCAAATCCACGCTGCTCAATCTTGTTGCCGGTTTTGAAAAGCCTGCTTCCGGTCATATTCTGATCGGGAACAGGAATGTCACCCATGACAGTCCGGCCCGGCGGCCGGTCTCGATGGTGTTTCAGGAAAACAACCTGTTTGCGCATCTGAATGTCGAGCAAAATGTCGGGCTGGGTCGCTCCCCTTCCCTGCGCCTGACCAAGGCAGACCATGCTGCAATCATTGACGCGCTGGCGCGCACCGGACTGGAGGCCAAGAACAAGCGGCTGCCCGGCGAACTTTCAGGCGGCGAGCGCCAGCGGGTGGCGCTGGCGCGGGTTCTGGTGCGTGAGCGCCCCGTGCTGCTGCTGGACGAGCCTTTCGCCTCACTTGGGCCTGCCTTGCGCGAAGATATGCTGGATCTCGTTGCCGCCTTGCAAAAGGAACGCGCCATGACCGTGCTGTTCGTCACCCACCAGCCCGAGGATGCGCAACGTATTTCACATGACATGATTTTCATCGAGACCGGCCATGTCGTGGCGCAGGGCCCGGTGCAGGATTTCTTCAGCAAGGCTGGTCCAGAGGCTTTCCAGCGCTATATAGGCACACAACAAGCCGGTTGATCTTGCAGATAAAATACTCCGGCTGGACTGTTTGCCCGTATTACAGACATAATTTAGCATCATGGAAACGTCAGAAACTATGGCAGGATCGGTCGAATCACGGCAGACCCTGTCTATTGCTGTAAATCTTGCTGATCCCGGTTGAGGAAGGAAATCCCGCTGTTGCCCGCTCTGAAGCCTGACCGAAAGCCATTTTCGCTGCAGATGCTGATGCTGGCCCTGACAGCTTCAGCACTGGGCGCCTGTCAGGCCATCGTGCCGCCTGATATGCAGGAATCCGCCTTCCGGCCTTCCACAAAGCCGGTCACCGTGGACAATGTCACCGCCAATAACAAGCTGAGCGAACTGGCGCGCGCCCAGCACCCGCGCATTCTGGCCACTTATGGCGGGGAGTATTCCGACCCGAAGCTGGAGCGCATGGTGGCCAAGGTCATTGGCAGCCTGACCACGGTTTCGGCCAATCCGGGCCAGAATTACCGCATCACCATTTTAAACTCACCCAATGTCAACGCCTTTGCGCTGCCGGGCGGCTATCTCTACATCACCCGCGGCCTTCTGGCGCTGGCCAATGATTCGTCAGAACTTGCAGCCGTGGTCGCCCATGAAATGGGCCATGTCACCGCCAATCACGGCTTGCAGCGGCAACGGCTGGAAGCCGAGGCAGGACTTGCCACCAAGGTCGTCGCCGACGTGCTGGGCGACAACCCTGCCGCCAAGGCCGCACTTATTCGCGGCAAATTGCGCCTTGCCCAGTTCTCGCGCAATCAGGAACTGGAAGCCGATGTCATCGGCATCAAATCACTGGGCGAGGCAGGTTATGATCCTTATGCCTCCAGCCGCTTCCTGCAATCCATGTCGGCTTATACGGATTTTCGATCTGTCACCGGGGCAACCGATGCCAGCCTCGACTTTCTGGCCACACACCCCAACACACCGCAGCGCATTGAACTGGCCTTGCGCCATGCCCGTCAATTCGGCCAGCCCGGCGTCGGCACACGCGACCGCGACAGCTACCTTGCCGGTATTGACGGCCTGCTTTTTGGCGACACGCCCGAAGAAGGCTATGTGCGCGGCAATGATTTTCTGCACCCGAAGCTCGGCATTTCATTTTCAGTCCCCGACGGCTTCATGATTGACAACACGGCAGCGGCTGTCACGGCAACCGGGCCGGGCGATATGGCCGTTCGCTTTGATGGTGTTGCCCTCGACCCCGGTCGCTCACTGGCAGACTATATCCGCAGCGGCTGGGTGGCAGGGCTTGACGCATCCAGTGTGCAAGAGACAACCATCAACGGCAATCCGGCAGCAAATGCCAAAGCGCGCGCTGAAGGCTGGCAATTTGATGTCACCGTCATCCGCGCCGGCAATCAGGTTTACCGGCTGTTGACTGCAGCCCCGGCAGCCAGCACCGCTCTTGGCAGCGTGGCGCAGTCCGTCAGCAGCTCTTTTCGCCTTCTGACACAGGCTGAAAAAAATGCGCTCCAGCCGCTGCGGATCAAAGTCGTCACTGTCAAACCCGGCCAGACCATGGGCACGCTGGCTGCACAGATGGTGGGCGTTGATCGCAAGCTCGACCTGTTTCGGGTTCTCAATGCGCTTGGACCGGGGGCTGCACTTTCAGCCGGGGACAAGGTTAAAATCGTCACCGACAGGTAATCGGGGTAAATTTCAGCAAAATTAACCCTTTATGTAATGAACTTGCCGGTTTTGGGTGGCAGGCAGCTTGAGCGGCAGCCTCCATATGGCTATACGCATCACTATGACCAATGAAGAAAAATCCCAACTGGAAGCCTTGTCGCAATCTCTGCGCAAGGAACAGGCAAGTTTGTTGCTGGCAGCAGCCACAAGCGGCTCCCTGCCCAGCAACAGCACGATCCAGCGTGTTGCTTATCTGGAACTGAATATCGCAGCCATTGAAAACACGCTTTCAGACCCGGTCTGAGCTCATTTTTGAATGCAGATGGCGGCAACCTGGCGCTGCTGCTTCTTGCTCAAAGAAATTTTCCCCGACAAAAACATATTTTCGCCACTTTTCATCTTCTGCCCGCTTGCAATGGAGTGTAAGCTACGCCTTAATAAGAAATTCGTCTGCTTAGGGTCAGGACCTGTTAATTTGATCAAATCCTGACCCTACGACCCGACAGCAAATTTCAAACCTCAGGGGCACGATGCCGTTTCGGAGCAAACAGACCGGAGTAGAAACAGGCATTCTCCGCGATCAGCTTACCGATCTGCGCAGCAGCCTGCTCATTTCAATGCCCATCAGCACAATCTTGTCGCTGCTGATCGTCATCACCACATTCATCTCGGATTTTGCCTGGGATGTCGTGCTATGGTTTGTGCTCATCAATATCATCAATGGCACACGCATCTTTCTGGCGCTGAAGCAGCCCCAGGCAGAAGCGCTTGAGCAGGCTGACCTGCACTCTTTGAACAAATGGCTCAACAGCTATAAGCTGCTGGCGCTGTCAGCGGGTATCATATGGGCATATGTCGCCGTTCTGGCACAAGGCTTCACATCTCCTGAAGCGCCTGTCTATCTTCTGATCCTGACAGGCGTTTCGGCAGGTTCTGTATCTTATAGCGGCTGTTATGCTGCATTGCCGATCCTGTTCATATCCCCGCCACTGCTGACGATTATAGTGTATATGATCTTGAATGGCGGCACCGGTAGCTATGTGATGGCCGCCGCAACCTTGCTCTTCTTCATCGGGATGACGAAAAGCTCCTTTCTTGGCCAGACCCGCTTTCGGGAAATAAGCCGCCTCAAATACGAGGCCAGGCAACACGCCTCCGAGATGGAGAAAAAATCGCGGGAAGACCCGCTGACCGGATTGCTCAACCGTCGTGGACTGGAACAGGCGGTCAAATCGCTGGACCCCGTCGGAAACAGTCTCTTCACCGTCATGCTGATCGGTCTGGACGGGTTCAAATCTGTCAATGATGCCTATGGCCACCGTATCGGCGACAAGCTGCTGGCCAAAATCGCAAACCGGGTCGAAACCGAGGCTCCTGCCAGCCCCATTCTGGCCCGTGTAGGCGGCGATAAATTTGCGCTGGTGCTGGTAGATGGTCAATCACCCGAACCTGAAGAACTGGCGCGCCGGATCATTGCCTCTCTTTCCTGTCCCTATAAGGGTATCAGTTCCGTTCACCTGGGGGCTTCCATCGGCATTTATGTAACGCCGGAGACCGATCTGACCAATATGCTGTTGCGCGCTGAATATGCCCTCCATGCCGCCAAGCGCCACAGCCGCAACCAGTTTTATATGTTCAACGCCGAGCTCGAAACAAGTTTCGGTCGCCAGCAATGTATTGAACGCGATCTGAAGGCAGCCCTGGAAACAGACCAGCTACAAAACTGGTATCAGCCGGTCATCCGCTTGGAAAACGGCAAGGTCATCGGCTTTGAAAGCCTGCTGCGCTGGCACCACCCTGACCATGGATCGATCGCCCCGCCTGAAATCATCACCGCTGCACATGTCACCGGCCTGTTGCCGGTTTTGACCAAAACAGTCTTTTTAAACGCCTGCACCATGATAAAAAGGCTGCGCCATCAGGGGCGGTCCGATATTCGCGTTGCCATCAATATCTCGCCGCGCGAACTTGAAGCCCCCGACATCGATACCCTGATCCTTGACGGACTTGAGGCGCATGGCCTGCCATCCTCGATGCTGGAAATCGAAATTACCGAAGAAGCACCTGTCGATAGCGAGCATCTTCAGGAAAAGCTGACATATTTGGCAAAAGCAGGCATTTCCATCGCCCTTGATGATTTTGGCTCCGGCTTTTCCTCGCTTGCCTCACTCAAGGATCATCGCTTGTCCCGGATCAAGATTGACCGCAGCTTTACCGTTGATCTTGCCGGAACCCCCGAAAACCGTCTGCTGGTCAAGGCCGTTATCGATCTGGCCAAAACACTCAATATAGAGGTAACAGCCGAAGGTATCGAAACCTGCGAACAGGCCCGCATCTTGCAATCCATGGGCTGCGTCAACGCGCAAGGCTACCTGTTTTCGCCTGCCCTGCCGATTGAAGAGGCTCTGGCCTTACGACAGTTTTCAGTCTCGGATGATGATCTTTCTTAGAGCATCGGACCAAAAAGTGGAATCGGTTTTTGGATAATTCCGATGCTCATTCAAAGAGTTAGAGCGTCCTTTGTGCGTCCGACAGGACGCACGGCGCTCTAGCCATAACCGGGCAAGACCATTATGTCGATACGTCTGGCGCAACGAAAATGCGGGTAAAATGCCCCATTTTGCGTCCCGCTCGCGCTTGCGTCTTGCCGTAAAGATGAACCATGATGTCAGTTTCAGCCACCAGTTCAGGCAGGCGGGCCACATCATCGCCAATCAGATTTTCCATCACACAATCGCTGTGCCGCCGCGGGCTTCCCAGCGTCAGCCCGGCAATGGCCCTGATATGCTGCTCAAACTGCGAAATGGTGCAGGCAACTTCCGTCCAGTGCCCGGAATTATGCACACGCGGAGCCATTTCATTGACCAGCAGCGACCCGTCCTCCAGCGCAAAGAACTCCACGCCGATCACCCCGACATAGCCAAGCGCGTCAAGCAAAGTGGCAGTGGCCTCACCGGCGCTGCCAGCCATGGCCGGTGAAATGGCTGCCGGCACAGTTGAAGTGTGCAAAATGCCATCGCGATGCACGTTCTCAGCCGCATCGTAAATCGCCACATGGCCGTTGGCGTCACGCGCGCCAATCACCGATATTTCACGCTCAAAGGAAATCAGCCCTTCCAGAATGAGCGGCACACCTCCCATGTCCTCAAAGACACCAGCGCAATCCGTGCTTTTTGTGTTGCGAAATACACGCTGACCCTTGCCATCATAGCCCATGCGGCGTGTTTTCAAGACACCATTGCCGCCAAAATCCTGCAAGGCAGAGGCCAGATCCGCATCACTGTCCACCGCCAGAAACGGTGCCGTGCCAATTCCAATGCTGTTTAGAAACTGCTTTTCCACCAGCCGGTCCTGTGACATTTCCAGCGCGCGCGGTGGCGGCAAAACCGGCACTTTGGCAGCCAAAGCCTCAACAGCCTCCACCGGCACATTTTCAAATTCATAGGTGATGACAGCGCTGATTGCAGCCAGTTCCGCCAATCCGGCAGGGTCATCATAGGCGGCAACAATATGCCGGTTGGCAAGCTGGGCTGCCGGACACTCAGCCTGCGGCTCCAAAATGGCGATATGATAGCCAAGGCGCGCCGCAGCCATGGCCAGCATCCGGCCAAGCTGGCCGCCGCCGATAATGCCGATGGTCGATCCAGGAGCCAGCATCAGGCATCATCCTTCGGCTCAAGCGCCACATTTTGTGTCTGCTGTGCGCGCCATGCATCCAGCCGCCCGGCCAGTTCTGCATCATCAAGCGCCAGCACGGCAGCGGCAAGAAGGGCTGCATTGACTGCACCGGCCTTGCCGATGGCCATTGTGCCAACCGGAACGCCAGCAGGCATCTGCACGATGGACAAAAGCGAATCCTGCCCCGACAAGGCTTTTGATTCCACCGGAACGCCAAAAACCGGCAAAGGCGTCATCGAAGCAGCCATGCCGGGAAGATGCGCGGCTCCACCAGCGCCTGCCACCACAATCTTGTAACCGGCAGCCTTTGCCCCGGTAGCAAAATCATACAGACGCTGCGGTGTGCGATGCGCCGAAATAATCAGGCTTTTATAAGAAACACCCAATGCGGCCAGCGTTTCAGCCGCATGGCGCATGGTTGCCCAATCGGACTGGCTGCCCATGATGATGGCGACATCGGCTTGTGTGTCGGTCAAGGCCTTGGCTCCACTTGGTAAAGCGGGGACGTAGCGGAATTTTTGCATGCCTGCAAGAACAAGCCACTGAAGCAAGCAGCACTATACAGGTGAATTGACAAACAGGCCCGGCAATGATTAGCGTCATGGCTGGAAACGGTTCCGAATACGGATGAAAAGGGAACACGGTCAGCCGGAAAATCGGCAAAACCGCGACTGCCCCCGCAACTGTAGACGCCGAGCCTCTCTCCGACATGCCACTGGATCTAAATAACGGTCCGGGAAGGCGGCTGGAGGCAATGACGCGAAAGTCAGGAGACCTGCCGGTTCCAGTCACCCATTCCTGATTCCGGGGTGGAATCAGGCGCGGCCGTCCGTTGCGGTGACACGATAAGTGTTGCCGCGTGCTCTACGGCCTGCAAGGTGGATGTCAAACCCCTCTTTTGCCTGTCATGACTGCGGTGGAAATAAAAACTGCTGGCGCATGAATGCCCGGCCTTTGGGGTAGGTGATGAGAAAATATTTTTGGACCGGCAGTGCCTGTGCGCTGCTTCTGGGCAGCACAGCATGGGCGCAAGACAACATTGCCCAGGACGATGATGTCATTGAACTGCAAACCATTTCAGTAACCGCCAACCGCACAGCAACCGAAGAAAATAAAACCGGCTCCACGGTTGAGCAGATCACACAGGCACAGATCGAGGCGAAATCCCTCCCGGTGGTGAGCGACTATCTGAATTTATTGCCCGGCGTCTCCATCGCCAATAACGGCGGGCTTGGAGCGCGAAGCGGTTTGTTCATACGCGGTCTTGGTTCAGGCTATGTCAAGACCCTCTATAACGGCATCGATATTTCCGATCCTTCCAACACGCAGGTCCAGACCCATTACCAGCATCTTCTCACTGGCGGAATTAACAATATCGAGGTTCTGAAAGGTTCCCAAAGCACCCTTTATGGCTCCAACGCCATTGCCGGGCTGGTTGACATTTCAACAATGGGTGAAGCTGAAAGCGGCCTTCATCATATTGTCGAGGCTGAAGGCGGCTCCTTTGGCACGGTGCGCGGCCGCTATGGTTTTACTGCCGCCAATGAGGGCTCACATTTCGCCACAAATATTTCCGGCCTCTATACTGATGGCATTTCAGCCGCTGCCGGTTTTCCAGAGCGCGACGGCTATAAAAATGCCACAGTCGATCTCGTCGCTGAACACCGTATCAACGAAGCATTCTCTGTATTCGGTTCTGCACTCTATATAGATGCCAAAGCGCAGTATGACAACGAGGGAGCGGATAATCTTGTCAATGAAGAGATAAGCAAATCACTAGGCGGGCGCGCCGGTTTCAACCTTGATCTCATGGACGGACGGCTGAAAAACACCTTCTCCATTCAAGGCTTCAAGGTGGATCGGGAAGACACCTCCGAATACGGGGGCTACATCTCAATCTTCAGATATATCGGCCAGCGGCAGAAATTCGACTATCAGGGCTCATTTGAAGTAAACGATGCAGTCCTGTTGCAATATGGCCTCGACCATGAACGGCAACAGGCCAAGGTCATTACCTCGCCGCCGACCAACGACAAATACGATCTTACCGGCGTATGGGGTCAGGCAATTCTCAGCCCTCTCGAAGACCTCGTCATCACGGCTGGCTTGCGTCACGATGAACATTCCGAATTTGGCGGTCATACGACTTACAGGGGCACCGCCTCTTACACGCTTTCCCATACCGGAACCCGTCTCCATTCCTCTTTTGGAACAGGTTTCCGGGCGCCAAGCCTTTACGAACTCTATGCGCCCCCTTTCCCCCCCGACCCGGATTGGGGTTTTCCGGGAGGGCCTGTTGGCAATGTGGATCTAAAACCAGAAACCAGTAAAAGTTTTGATATCGGTATCGGACAATCATTTTGGAATGACCGCCTTGTGGCAGACGTCACTTATTTCTCAATCGATGTCGATAATCTGATCATATATGGAAACGGCTACGAACAAGTGCCTGGAACCACCCGTTCGCGAGGCGTTGAAACCTCTTTCACCTATGCAGCAACCGATTGGCTCGATATAGGCGGCTCCTATACCTACACAGATTCAAAGTCTGAAAATGGTGAGCGCAACTCGCGAATCCCCAGACATGCCTTTGTTCTGTCGACCTTGGCCAAACCTGCCGAGAAATGGACCATCGGCGCAGATTTGAAGTTTGCAGCAGACATCATGGACGGCAATAGCAAACTCGATGATTATCTTCTCCTCAACGCCAGGGTTGCCTATCAACTGACCGACTCCACCGAAGTCTATCTTCGCGGCGAGAACCTGTTGAACGAGAAGTATCAGACGGTAAAGGGCTATGGTACGCCCGGCATCTCGGCTTTTGCTGGCATCAAGGCAAAATTCTAGAGCATTTTGCGAGCACAGATGGTTACATCTGACGCAAGCACAAATGCGGCTAAAACAAGAGCTTAGAGCATTTTTATTTTTACGCATGCCTGTCTCTCGAACTTTATCCTGAAACTGGTCCAGTTCGAAAGACAGGCTTTAACCCCTTATGAAGCAGCTATAATGCGATCATTGCGCCACCCAGCCGCCATCGACCGAAATATGGGCACCGTTAATCTGTGCAGCCGCTGGCGAGCATAAAAACACCACGCAAGCCGCCACCTGCCCGACGCTGACAAACTCTCTGGTCGGCTGTTTTTCCAGCATCACTTCACGCACCACCGTGTCGCGATCCATATTATGGGTTTTCATCTGGTCGGGGATCTGGGCTTCAACCAGCGGGGTCAGCACATAGCCGGGGCACACTGCATTGCAGGTGATGTGGTCTTGCGCCACTTCCAGCGCCACGGTCTTGGTCAGGCCCACAATGCCATGCTTGGCCGCCACATAGGCCGATTTGAACGGCGAGGCGACCAGCCCATGCGCCGAGGCGATATTGACGATGCGCCCGCTGCCTTGCCCCCTCATCACAGGAAGCGCTGCCGCAATGGTGTGAAACGCCGAAGACAGGTTGATAGCGATGATGGCTTCCCATTTGTCGATGGGGAATTCCTCAACCGGCGCAACATGCTGGATACCGGCATTATTGACGAGAATGTCAACACCGCCGAAGCGTTCAGCAGCCTGTGTCACCAGATTGCGACAGGCGGCCGGATTTGACATGTCTGCTGCGATATAGACGGCCTCAACACCATGGGTGCGGGCAAGTTCAGCGGCGATCTCATGATCCTGCGCCGTATCGGAAAAAGAATTGACGACGATATTACAGCCTTCCAGCGCCAGCACTTGGGCAATAGCAAGGCCGATCCCGGAGGTTGAGCCGGTAATGATGGCAGTGCGCGAGGCGGTCATGCTATGCCCTCCTGTCCATATTGCGGCGCAATATAAACGATGCCCTACCTGAAACCAATCCTGCCGGATCAAAAATGCGGTCGCAAAAGCTCCCGCCAAGATTAAAACCTGTCTCTCGAAACTGGTTTCCGGTTCAAGAGACAGGCTTTAAACTGAAAACCAGTTTCGGGATCAAAATATGCTTGAAAAAAGTTAATTCAGCCCTGATTGCGGCGACGTGCGGCCAGTGTACGCAGACGCAGCGCATTAAGGCGAATAAACCCTTCCGCATCTTTCTGGTCATAAGCGCCGCGATCATCTTCAAAAGTGACCAGATCATCGCGATAGAGCGACTTTGCCGATTTGCGGCCGGTAACAATCACATTGCCCTTATAGAGCTTGAGCCGCACTGTGCCCTCAACATCTTCCTGGCTCTTGTCGATCAGCGCCTGCAGCATTTCACGCTCGGGCGAATACCAGAAGCCATTATAGATCAGTTCCGCATAGCGCGGCATCAACTCATCTTTTAAATGCCCCGCACCACGATCCAGCGTCAGGGATTCGATTGCCCGGTGGGCAGCAATCAGGATGGTGCCACCGGGCGTTTCATAAACACCGCGGCTTTTCATGCCGACAAAACGGTTTTCAACCAAATCAATACGGCCAATGCCATTGTCACGGCCAAGATCGTTAAGGGCAGCAAGCATTGTGGCTGGCGACAGCTTCTTGCCATTGAGCGCAATTGCATCGCCTTTCAGAAACTCCAGTTCGATCTCGGTTGCCACATCGGGCGCATCAAATGGCGAGACAGAGCGCTGGTGCACATATTCAGGCGGCTCGACCCACGGATCTTCCAGCACCTTTCCCTCAGAGGATGAGTGCAGGAGATTGGCGTCGACCGAGAAAGGAGCCTCGCCCTGCTTGTCCTTTGGCACCTGAATCTGATGCTGTTCAGCAAATTCGATAAGGTCGGTGCGCGATTTGAATGACCAGTCACGCCAGGGCGCAATCACCTTGATGTCGGGATTGAGCGCATAGGCGGAAAGCTCGAAACGCACCTGATCATTGCCCTTGCCGGTGGCGCCATGGGCAATGGCGTCAGCGCCGGTTTCTTCGGCAATTTTCACCAGATGTTTGGAGATCAGCGGCCGGGCAATGGAGGTGCCCAAAAGATAGGTGCCTTCATACAAGGCATTGGCGCGGAACATCGGAAAGACGAAGTCTTTTACAAATTCCTCACGCAGATCCATGATGCGGATATCCTGGATGCCCATCATCTCAGCCTTGCGGCGCGCCGGTTCCAGTTCTTCGCCTTGCCCCAGATCGGCGGTGAAGGTGACAACCTCGGCGCCCAGTTCGGTTTGCAGCCATTTGAGAATGATGGAGGTGTCTAAACCGCCCGAATAGGCGAGCACGACTTTCTTGATATCTTTCAGCTTGGACATGAGCGTTTCCGGTATGTGTTCCAGGATTTAGGCCAGATATAAAATCCAGATGTAAAATAATGTCGCTGTCATAGCAGGAATGCAACGCCGAACAAGCATCGGGACCATAGATGCTGCCCTGTCATTTTGCCAATGCGCAACAATCTGACAAAATACGCACAATATAAAAGCTTTTCTTGTGCACCTGCACATTTTGGTGCATTTCAATCTCCGCGACCGGCAGGCCGCACCTTTACCACCCGAACAGACAGGATAATACGATGCCGGAAACAAGCCCGCTGGATAGCGCCCTTACCCGTCTCGACGAAGCCGCAACGCACCTCAATGTCGATGCCGATGTCATTGAGAAGCTGAAATATCCACGTGAAACCACCAAGGTGCGCTTGATGATCCGCATGGATGACGGCTCACGAAAGTCGTTTCTTGCATGGCGCTGCCGCTATGACGACACGCGCGGGCCGACCAAGGGCGGTATCCGCTTTCACCCTGACGCCACGGCCGATGAAGTGGAGATGCTGGCGTTCTGGATGACATTCAAATGCGCGGTGATGAACCTGCCCTATGGTGGCGGCAAAGGGGCGGTGCAAGTTGACCCGCGCCAGCTTTCCAAGGCCGAGCTGGAGCGCCTGTCTCGCGCCTACATACAAGCTTTTTCGCGCATTATCGGACCGGACCGCGATATTCCCGCACCCGATGTTTACACCAATTCCATGATCATGGGCTGGATGGCCGACGAATATAGCCAGATTGTCGGCGAAGGTTCGCCGGCCGTCATCACCGGCAAGCCGCTGGCGCTTGGCGGCTCGGTCGGGCGCGGCGATGCGACCGCACGCGGCGGTTATTATCTGGTCTGTCACCTTGCGCAAGAACTTGGCCTGTCCGGTTCCATGAAAATCGCCGTTCAGGGCTTTGGCAATGCCGGCCAGCATATCGCCTCAATGTTTGCCGCCGATGGCCATACCATCGTTGCTGTCTCGGATTCCGGCGGTGCGGTCTATGCTGCCAACGGGCTTGATCTGAAGGCGCTCATGGCCGCCAAGGCCGAGGGCCATTCCGTCATTTACACCGCAGGCCACAGCGGCCATCAAGCCATTGCCGCCAATGAGCTGGTCGGGGTGGATTGCGATGTTCTGGTGCCTGCCGCCTTGGAAAACATGATCCACAAGACCAATGCCGAGACCGTAAAAGCGCGCATTGTGCTGGAACTTGCCAATGGGCCGGTGACCCCGGAAGCCGACGCTATTCTGGCCAGCCGCAATGTTGTGGTGCTGCCCGACATTTTGGCCAATGCGGGCGGTGTTACCGTCTCCTATTTTGAATGGGTGCAAAACAAGCAGGGCTATTATTGGGAACTGGACGAGGTTCACACCAGGCTGCGCACCATTATGGAGCGTGAAGGCCGCGCCGTCTGGCAGCATTCGGTGGACCATGGCGTTACACCGCGCACCGCCGCCTATATCCATGCCTTGAGCCGCCTTGCCGAAGCCATTGAGGCGCATGGAACGCAAAGCTATTTCGATAGCTGATTGTTCTCGAACTGAGCCCGCTGATCGGGTATAAGGGGCGGCTTGCATGTCGCAGCCGCTCTTTTTTTCAGCTCAAACCAACCAAACAGCCATGAATTTCATTCCCGATGCCAGCATACTTGCCCAGTTTGCACTCGCCACACTGGTGCTGACGATCACGCCGGGGCCGGATATGACGCTGTTTGTCGGGCGGGCGCTGTCTCAGGGCAGGGCTGCCGGGCTTGCCTGCATGCTGGGTGCGATGACCGGCATCATTTTTCACACGGCACTTGTCGCCCTTGGCCTGTCAGCCCTGATCATTGCCTCGCCTCAGGCCTTTTTTGCCCTGAAAATTGCCGGTGCGCTTTATCTGATCTGGCTGGCCTTTCAGGCGCTCCGCCACGGTTCGACATTTTCACTGGAAACCAATGGACGCACACGCCATTCACTGGCGCGCAACTGGGCAACGGGGCTTGGCATCAATCTGCTCAACCCCAAGATCATTCTGTTTTTCATGACGTTCCTGCCGCAATTCGTCTCTGCACAGGACCCGCATGCACCCGAAAAATTGTTCTTCCTGGGCGTCATGGTCATTGTGGTGGCGCTACCATTCACCACGGCCATGGTGATTGCCGCCGACCGCTTTGCCGGACTTTTAAAGAAAAGCCCCTGCATCACCCGATTGACGGATTATATGTTTGCCGGTGTTTTTTCAGCCTTCGCCTTCAAGATTTTAACAACCCAGAAATAGGCAAACCTGTTTATTTGCGCCAGTCGGGTGTCCACATGCCAGCCACCAGCCAGTAGGCCAGACCGCCAACAACACCGCTGCCCACCATGGCAAGCAGCAGCGCCATGTCATGTGTTTCTGCTGC
This sequence comes from Aquamicrobium segne, assembly GCF_042656785.1. NCBI lineage: Bacteria > Pseudomonadati > Pseudomonadota > Alphaproteobacteria > Hyphomicrobiales > Phyllobacteriaceae > Aquamicrobium > Aquamicrobium segne. The sequence goes on along the minus strand of NZ_JBHSLL010000050.1, from coordinate 11,505 downwards.
GCCCTCAGCGCCCCGATAAAACAGGCCGGCAAAAGCCAGGGCCACAAAGCCCCCGGCCAGCGCATAAAACAGCCAGTCACGCTTGCCGGTAAATTCGGCAATGATGATGGCGGCAACACTTGGCCAAAAATTGAAATGGGCCATAAACAGCGCCAGCAAGGGTACGGAAATCATCGCCCCTGTGGCAAAGATCGGATAGGCTTCTTCTTCTGCCAACCCCGACCAGCCCAAAAACAGCACATGCGAAAAGGCACTGGCGGCAAGGCAGGCAGCGCCATAGCCGATCAGCACCACGGCAAAACGTGCCAGAACGGCAAGAACGCCGCTCAATCTTCACCATGCCCGGCAATCATCATTGCCTCCAGCGCCAGCCGTTCCGTTTTACGCATCCGCTCCGATTCCGACTTGAGCTGGCCGCATGCCGCCAGAATATCGCGCCCGCGCGGTGTGCGGATCGGCGAGGCATAGCCCGCCGCATTGATATAATCGGCAAAGCGCTCGATCGTTTCCCAGTCCGAGCACTGGTAATTGGTTCCCGGCCACGGGTTGAACGGAATAAGATTGATCTTGGCGGGAATGCCTTTAAGCAGCTTGACCATCTGCCTGGCGTCTTCAAGGCTGTCATTAACGTCCTTGAGCATCACATATTCAAAGGTGATGCGGCGCGCATTGGACAGGCCCGGATAGTCACGACAGGCTTTCAAAAGCTGTTCCAGCGGATATTTTTTGTTGATCGGCACCAGAAGGTCACGCAGATCGTCATTAACCGCATGAAGCGAAATGGCCAGCATGACGCCGATCTCTTCACCTGTGCGGTAAATTTCAGGCACCACACCGGAGGTGGACAGCGTGATCCGGCGCTTTGAAAGCGACAGCCCCTCACCATCCGAGGCAATCAAAAGCGCTTTCTTTACCGCCTCGAAATTATAGAGCGGCTCGCCCATGCCCATCATCACGATGTTGGAAATCCTGCGCCCTTCAATCGGCACGATTGCGCCTGCCGGTGTATCGCTATCGGGAAAATCACCCAGCCGGTCACGGGCGATCAAAAGCTGCGCCAGAATTTCTTCCGTCGTCAGATTACGGACCAGCTTTTGCGTGCCCGTATGGCAAAAAGAGCAGGTGAGCGTACAGCCGACCTGGCTGGAAATACACAGCGTGCCCCGCCCCTCTTCGGGAATATAGACAGTTTCGATCTCGACAGGGCGACCGGCGCCGCGTGGCGGAAAGCGCAACAGCCATTTGCGCGTGCCGTCACTGGAAATCTGTTCTTCAACGACTTCAGGGCGCGCAATGGTGAAAGCCTGCTCAAGCCTGGCGCGCAATTCTTTGGAGATGTTGAACATCTGCGCAAAATCAGAAACACCGCGCACATAAAGCCAGTGCCAGAGCTGGCTGACCCGCATTTTTGCCTGCCGTTGCGCAACAAGGCCGGTTTCGACCAACACCTGCGCCATTTCCTCTCGCGAAAGGCCCACCAGCGATGGTTTTTCCAGTCGGGGGGAAGGGCGCAGCGCAGCACGCGCACCAGCAGGAACAAGATCGAGTGAAAAGCTCATAATGGACCCAATATAAGCGGTTGCAGCCATTTTTAGCTACGAATTTGGGTGAAGCGCGCCAATAACACAAGTTCGGGCCGGAGTCATGGTCTGATCAAGGCAAGTCTGCCATGCAAAAGGCCGGTCCCGCAGGTCCGGCCTCAATCGCAGAAATCAAACCTGATCAGGCAATCAGGCTTATTTGCAGCTTGAAATGGAATTGAGGGCCGCCGTGATGCCTCTTAGCGAAAACACATAGCTGGTGTCATTGCCGCGGCCGGATTTGGCCTGAACCTTCATGTCGGCCCCGCCACGCATGGCGGCAATCAGTTGCGGCTCGTCGGCAGCGTTTTCAACCCAGGCTGATTTACCGCGTGTGAACATGGTAAAAGACTTGTCGCCAACCGTCACACGCACCTTGGAATCAGCCTGGAAATCATAACCGGCAATGAATTGCGGCTCGTAGGACACTTGCTGGCCGGGACGCTGCGAAACAAAGAAGAACATGTCGCCATGGTTGAGATTGCCCGGCTGCTTTTCGGTCGGAACCGTCAGCACATAGCACACCTTGCCGCCGGACGCCTGATAGCTGTAGGTGCCCCACGCACTATGCTGACCGATCTTGGTGGCCTGCTGCGCCAGTGCCGGTGAGGCCAAGACAAGCATAAGCAGGGCAGAAACGGTAGCTATCAATCGACGCATCATAATTCTCATATTCCAGACAGTGCAGGCACAGGCAAAGATTCGACCCCGCCCGTTTCCTTCAATTTGATTTAATCTGGGTTACCAAAGCGTGAAGATTGCCCAAAAAAGGAGTTTCAGCCGTAGAACCCACCGCTATTCCAGCGCTTTTCGTAAATTTTCATCTACGAGTGTCAGCGCCATATCCCTGCGGGTGACTTGGAATGGAGGAAAAAGGCAAGAATTTGACTTTTTGACAAATCAGTCCTTTATCCAGAGTGCCGTGCGTCCTGGCGGCGCACAAAATACTCCAGATTCAATCATCCCTGGCAAGCGCATCCCTGGCCGCTTGCTGGTGGGCTGGCGTGATATGGGCCCGTACCGCTGCAATGGCGGCACTCAACACCGCTACATCGTCGGTAAACCCAAGACCGAAAATAAAATCAGGAATGGCGTCAACCGGCAAAACGAAATAGCCAAGTGCAGCCAGAAGGATGCCTTTGGGCCGAAGCGGCGTCTGCTTGTCGAGCACGCAATAATAGGAAGCCACGACATCTTCCATGAACGGCACATGACGTGCAGCGCGCTTTGCGGTGCGCCAGAAATCATTGCGGATCTGGCTTTCGTCTCCAACCTTGTCTGCAAAGCCGAAGAGATTGAAATCGGCCTTTTCAGTCATCTTTGTCTACCTCTTGAACGATGACCGGACTGATGCCCGTCATAGCGTCTTATGTGGTGTTTCCTATTGCCCCCTGCAATAGATTACCTTCCAGCATGGGCGCTGAAATCATCAAAAATGGCGTCAATGCGCCGCGCCAGCGTAAAATCAAGTTCCGTCAATCCGCCTGCATCATGGGTGCTGAGCCTGATATCGACCCTGTTATAGACATTCGACCATTCAGGATGATGGTTCATTTTTTCTGCGGCCAGCGCCACCCGGGTTATGAAGGCAAAGCCTTGCGAAAAATTGCGCAAGATGAACTGGCGCTCGATTGCATCACCCGCCAATGTCCAGTCAGGGCGCTCTTGCAGCGCTGCATCCAGCGCATCTTTCGTCAATCTGTCCTGTACCATGATCTATCCTGCCTGCCTGTGATTATGACATGCTTTGCGGCTCATCGAAAACACGGTCAAAACGACTGTTCAGTGAACCATCATTGCCGGTAAGCGGCCAGGCTTCCTCAATGACGTAAGGCCCGCCTCCCACCGAATCGCGCGATGACATCAACACAAACCGGCCCACCTTGAAGGATGCGGTTGAAAAATTGCCGCGCCCCGACAAATAATGCGCCGTATCTGGCGCAGACACATTGCGCAAACGTGCCAGCGTCACATGCGGCATAAATTTGCGCGGATCAGCACCAATTCCATAGCGCTGGCAAATGCGGTCGATTTCAGCCTGAAGCATAGAAAGTTCCGGTGAAGGGGCAACGCCTGCCCAGATCGAATGCGGTTTTTTTTGGCCGAAAGCGCCGACACCGGCCAGCGACAGAGAAAAAGAGGGGCGGCGCACCCGGTCCAGCGCATCGGCAATCTCATCGGCAACATGGCCCTCGACATCGCCGATAAACCGCAAGGTGATGTGATAGTTTTCAGTATCGATCCAGCGGGCGCCGGGAAGACCGCCCCGCAACAGGGAAAGCGACAAGGCGACATTGCCTGGAATTTCGAGGGCGGTGAAAAGACGCGGCATGGCATGGCCTCCTGTCTTTGAACTAAGACTCGTGAACTGTAGCGGACCATTGATCCAGCGGTGAAGCAAGCCAATTGTTTCATTCCGCATTGGCGCTGGGGAAAGTGTCACGCCTTCGTCATCATTCAGGGTCGGGAGCCAGAAAACACGGCAAGCGCCTGTTCCACCACAGGCATGATCTTTTCGACCATGATGCGCACCCCGTCAGCGCTGGGGTGCATTCCATCTTCGTGCAGCAGGCTCATTTCACCGGCCACGCCATCCAGAAAAAAGGGATAGAAGAAAACATCGTGCTTTTGCGCCAGACGCGGATAGAGCGCCCCAAAGGCTTTGCCATAGGCTGGCCCCAGATTGGGAGCCGCCACCATTCCAGCCAGAAGCACCTTGATGCCGCGCGCTTTCAGCCGCACAATCATCTCATCCAGATTTTCTTCCACGATGGAAGGGTCAACACCGCGCAGCATATCATTGGCTCCAAGCTCCAGAATAACCAGATCGGTTTCATCCGGCACCGACCAGTCAAGCCGCGCCAGCCCGCCGCTGGTCGTGTCACCGGAAACGCCTGCATTGGCAACCACGGCATCATGGCCCTTTGCCCGCAAAGCTTCCTGCAACTGATCGGTAAAACCTTCACCCGGCCCCAGCCCGTAACCCGCCATCAGGCTGTCACCGAAACCGACGATCTGCACGGGCTTTGCCTGCACCGGAATGGCGAACGCCAGCCCCGCGGCAAGAAGCATTGCACTCCAAAACACAACCGGGCACAAAAACTTGTATTTGAAAGCCATGCTTTTGCTCCCATATGTCATCTGTAATTTGCATCCCTGTCCGCCTTGCTCTTCGTCATATAGGAACAATCTGCTTTGACAAAAACCGTCATCGAACTGGAAAATGTATCGCTGACGCTGGGCGAAGGTGCGTCATCGGTCCATGTTCTCAAAGGCATCAACCTCACAATCCGGCAGGGTGAAATTGCCGGTATTGTCGGCCCCTCCGGTTCTGGAAAATCCACGCTGCTGATGGTTCTGGCAGGGTTGGAGCGCGTCGATACGGGCCGCGTCAACATTGCCGGTATGGCGCTCAATGGCAAAAGCGAGGATCAAATCGCCGCCTTCCGGGGCCGCAATATCGGCATTGTGTTTCAATCCTTTCACCTCATTCCCAATATGACAGCGCTGGAAAATGTCGCAGTGCCGCTGGAACTGGCGGGCCATCCGGAGCCTTTCAAAATCGCACAGCAGGAACTGGTGGCGGTAGGGCTTGGCGAGCGCCTGAACCATTATCCGGGGGCGCTGTCGGGTGGTGAACAGCAGCGCGTGGCCATTGCGCGCGCCCTTGCGCCCGCCCCGCCAATCCTGATTGCCGATGAACCAACCGGCAATCTTGATCAGGCAACAGGAAAGCAGATTGCCGATCTGCTGTTTTCCAAGGCGGCAGAGCGCGGCATGACTTTGGTGCTTGTCACCCATGACCCATCGCTTGCGGCGCGCTGCTCACGCCGCATCGCCATGCGCTCCGGCCACATCGAGGCAGCACCGGCATTGCCGGAAACGGCTATTGCATGACAAAAACAATCCGCCAATTTTTGCTGGCCTTGCGCTTTTCCTTGCGGGAAATGCGTGGTGGCCTTTCCGGCTTTGCCATTTTCCTTGCCTGTATCGCATTGGGTGTGGCCGCCATTGGCGGCGTCAATTCGCTTGCCCGCTCCATCAGCGATGGCGTGGCCGCACAAGGCCAGCCCTTGCTTGGCGGCGATGTGCGCTTCCGCCTCAACCAGCGGGAAGCCAATGAGGCCGAACTTGCCTTTCTGCGCAGCCATGGCAAGGTTACCCACAGTGCAAATATGCGCTCCATGGCGCGCCTTGCCGATGGGTCTGATCAGGCGCTGGTCGAGGTCAAGGCCGTCGATAATGCCTACCCGCTCTATGGTGTTCTGGAGGTGCAGCCAGCCCTTCCCCATGAGGATTTGCTGGGCGAGAAAGCGGACCGCTTCGGGGCAGCCGCACCTGAACTTTTATTTGAACGGCTTGGCCTGAAAATCGGCGACACACTCCAGCTTGGCAATGCCCATTTTGAGCTGCGCGCCAAACTCAACAGCGAGCCCGATGCCGTCTCGGAAGGTTTTGGCTTTGCCCCGCGCCTGCTGGTATCCATGGAAGGGTTGCGTGCCTCCGGCCTTGTGGTTGCGGGAAGCCTGGTTGAACACAGCTACAAACTGCGGCTGGAGCCTGACGCCAGCACGACCCGCCTGGAACAGGTGGAAGCGCAGGCGCGCACAGATTTTCCCCAGGCAGGCTGGTCGATACGCAGCCGCACCAATGCTGCACCGGCGCTGTCTGCCAATATTGAACGCTTCTCGCAGTTCCTCACACTGGTCGGCCTGACCTCGCTGGTGGTGGGCGGCGTAGGTGTTGCCAATGCGGTGCGCAGCTATCTGGATGGCAAGCGCGGTGTCATTGCCTCCTTCAAGAGCCTTGGCGCTTCAGACGGCTTTGTCTTTAGCGTCTATCTGATACAGATATTGCTGATTGCAGCATTGGGCATCGCCATCGGGCTGGTTCTGGCAACACTCATACCCTTTGCCGCTGCAAGCGCCTTGCAGGCCATTATCCCGGTGCCGGCAGAAGCCGGAATTTATCCGGCTGCATTGGCGCTGGCGGCGACATTCGGCTTTCTTGTCACGCTGGCCTTTGCCATCCTGCCGCTGGGTCGCGCCCGTGATGTGCCCGCCACCGCCCTGTTTCGGGAACTGGGGCTGAATGCCGAGGGGCGACCCCGCCCTGTCTATAGCGCAATTGCCCTCTTCATTGCCCTTGGTCTGGCGGCACTGGCCATTTTGACCGCCCATGATCGCCGTATCGCCATTATTTTTGTCGGGGCAACGATCTTGTCATTTCTGGTACTGCGCCTTGTCGGGCTTTTTGTGCAATTTCTGGCGCGCAGCGCCCCGCGCCTCAATTCAACTGCATTGCGGCTGGCAGTTGGCAATATCCACCGGCCCGGCGCACTTACCCCTTCGGTGGTGCTGGCACTGGGACTTGGGCTGACATTGCTGGTGACATTGGCGCTGATCGACACCAATCTGCGCCGCCAGATTTCTGACAGCCTGCCGCAAATGGCGCCGAACTTCTTTTTCGTCGATATACAGGCCGCCAATATCGATGATTTTTCGACACTGATCGCCACTCAGGCCCCGCAAGGCACGCTGGTCAAGGTGCCCATGCTGCGCGGCCGCGTCATTGCGCTCAATGGCGTCGATATACGCGAACTGGAAATTCCTCCGGCAGGCGCATGGGTGCTGCGCGGCGATCGCGGCCTGACCTATGAGGCCACACAACCAGACAATGTATCCCTGACCGGCGGCACATGGTGGCCACAAGATTATTCGGGCGAACCGCTGGTTTCATTTTCAGCCAAGGAGGCGCAAGAGCTTGGCCTTGCCATTGGCGATACGGTAACCGTCAATGTGCTTGGCCGCAACATTACGGCGCGCATCGCCAATTTCCGTCAGGTGCAGTGGGAAACGCTCGGCATCAATTTTGTCATGGTGTTTTCGCCCAACACATTTGCCGGCGCCCCCCACAGTTGGCTGGCGACCCTTTCCGACACAACAGCCAGCGCCACAGATGACGCCCACATTCTCAATGCTGTCACCCGCGCTTTTCCGGCGGTGACCAGTGTACGCGTCAAGGACGCGCTCGACATCGTCAATCAGCTTGTGCGCGATCTTGGCGCTGCCATCCGTGCGGCTGCCGGTCTGGCACTGATCTCGTCCGTGCTGGTGCTGGCTGGCGCGCTGGCTGCCGGTAACCGCGCCCGCATTCATGATGCGGTGGTTCTAAAAACATTAGGAGCCACGCGGCGTACGCTGATTTTGGCCTATATGCTGGAATATATGCTGCTGGGCCTTGCCACCGCCATTTTTGCGCTGGCGGCAGGCGGGGTGGCTTCATGGTATATCATTACTCATATCATGAACCTGCCCTCGCAGTTCTCGATTGAAGTGGCGCTGGCCGCCATTCTCCTGTCGCTGGTGCTGACCATCGGCATGGGGCTGGCCGGAACCTGGCGCGTTCTTGGCCACAAGGCCGCCCCGGTTTTACGCAACCTGTAGCAAGCGCAGGTTCACCCCTACCCGGCAGGCGTGTTGAAATTTTCTGTAAAAAGCCGTCGCAAATGATGAAATCACGTAATTTTTAAGACACACCCTCTATTTCCGGCCGTTACAGGTCTTGTTCCCAGGCGCAATAAATATCATATTTCACAATAGGCATGCTGGAGCCCCGCCAGCGGCGCCTGGGTGAAAACCCGACACCGGACGGGGCAGGAAGCAACAGAGGACTTTAATGGCTGACCCCCTTCACAACTACCAGACGCGCACGGCCTCCTACGGCCATGCCGACATGGCCATCGACGAGGGCCTGCGCGCATATATGCTGCGCGTCTATAATCTGATGGGCCTTGGCCTGGTGATCACCGGCCTTGCCGCCTTTGCCACAATCATGCTGGCCACCACCACCAACCCCGCTGCCGCAGTTGCGACCCTGCCCAGCGGCCAGATGCTGACCTCCTTTGGCTATGCCATCTTTGCCTCCCCGCTGAAATGGGTGGTGATCCTGGCTCCGCTGGCGGCAGTGTTTTTCCTGTCATTTCGCATCCAGTCGATGAGCGTCGCAGCCGCGCAGACCACATTCTGGGTCTATGCCGGTCTTGTCGGCCTGTCGCTGTCATCGATCTTTCTGATCTATACCAGCGCCTCGATCACGCAGACCTTCTTTGCCACCGCTGCGGCTTTTGGCGCATTGTCGCTTTATGGCTACACCACCAAGCGCGACCTGACCGCCATGGGCTCGTTCCTGATCATGGGCCTGTTTGGCGTGATCATTGCCATGGTCATCAATATCTTTCTGCAGTCTTCGGCCCTGTCTTTCGCAGTTTCGGCTCTTGGCGTGCTGATCTTTGCCGGCCTGACCGCCTATGACACGCAAAAGATCAAGGAAATGTATTATGAGTCCGACAATGCAGAAATTGCCGGGCGCAAGTCGATCATGGGCGCGCTGACGCTTTATCTCGACTTCATCAACCTGTTCATGTTCCTGCTTCAGTTCATGGGCGACCGTCGCTAAAAATAACTGAAACAGACAACACATGACATGAAGGGCGGCCTTTGAGCCGCCCTTTTCTTTTGGCTTTTCATGCCCCGATAATTTTATTATCCTGGTTTATCTTCCAGCTTCACAGTCAGATCATGATACGCACGGCAACCGAAACCGATCTGCCCTTTATTACCGAAATCTACCGTGATGCCGTGCTTTACGGCACCGCCACCTATGAGTTGGAGCCGCCCTCACTTGTTGAAATGACAGACCGCTTTGCGCAGTTGCAAGCACAGGGCTACCCTTTTCTGGTGGCCACGGACAGCGATGAAGCCGTGCTTGGCTATGCCTATGCCGGCCCGTTCCGGGCACGTCCTGCTTATCGTTTCATAGTCGAGGATTCGATTTATCTCGCCCCGCAAGCCAAGGGACACGGCCTTGGTACAGCGCTGCTGAAAGCCCTGATTGATGAGGTGCAAAAGCTTGGTTTCCGGCAAGTTATTGCCGTCATTGGCGATGGAACTCCCGACAGCGCCTCTGTGCGCCTGCACGAAAAGCTTGGCTTTCATCACACAGGAAATCTGAAAGGTTCCGGCTATAAGCATGGGCGCTGGCTGGATACCAGTTTCATGCAGCTTGAAATGAATGGCGGCACAAATGAACCACCCGATCCCGGCTCATGGCCGGAAATAGCGTTGAAAGACGGCTGAAACTATTTACGCCTTCACCAGTTTGAGCCTGCTATCAAAGACATTCAACACGCGCGCCAGTTCATGGCCGCGCCTGAGGATGCGTCCACCGGCTGCAACCACTGAAAAAGCCCCCTGACGCCTTGCCAGTTTCGGGTCCTTGACGATCTGGAACAGCGGCACTTCACTGGCGCGCCGATAGACCGAAAACACCGCCCGGTCTTCCAGATGATCGATGGCATAATCCTTCCACTCATTGGCAGCAACCATGCGTCCATATAGTCTCAAGATGAGATCAAGTTCCCGGCGTTCAAACGCCACCGGCATGCCAACACGCCCCTGAGCGATGCCGTGAAGCGGAACAAGCTTTGCGGATGCCTCTTTTTCAGTCGCGTCGGCACTGTCTTTCTTCATGCCAAAGCCTCGCCTTTTCTCAAGGCAATTGCAAGTCTGCCAGTTTGATATGTGACAGGCAGGAAAAGATCAGTATAAGGCATAGGTAAGCAGAACATTACATTTATAACCACCTGTTGGAATTGGTGATCTTTTGCCCCAGTTTCGCCCTTTTCTATCCGTGCTCCTGCCCTATTATGAAGCGAGCTTGTTTGACGTTGCCTGAGATGGTTCGGTCCGGCACAGGCCTGTACCCCCAAGCCCCCCCGCCCACGGGTCAAAGCCGGATCGAACCAACCTCGGAAAATGTGTTCTAAAGCATTCCGTCGCGGATCATTGCCGCGCCGATGATTGGTCCCGGCAGCCCATTACCAGCATTGCCTTGCAGCAAGACCGCGCAACCACCTTTTTGCATCATCTCACCAACCGGCAGCTCATAACGCTGTGATTTTCCATGCCAGACACCGACAGTTTGCATGGCGGAAACCGCGTTCCAATAAGTGACTTGCCGATCGTGATTGCGACCGCGCACAATGTCTACCGTTTGCGGCGGCTCAAACCAGGCCAGAACCACACGCGCACTGGCGGGCAGCCCCCCGCCCAAATCCGTATCGCCAGCCTCGATCACCATGCTCTCTCCCTCGCGGCGTATCGTGACCGGAACCTTCATGCCATTCCCGGCGGATTTCAGCGTTGAAAGGGCAAAATCGACCGCTGCACGATCCGCACCGTTGACATGGGTGCGACCGTTGATCACCGCTTGCGGCGTATAGACGGAACGCGCCTCAAAGGCGCGCATATAGGCATATTGGCGTTTTGTATTGTCCTTGTTGCTGAGTGTGTCGCGCCAGCCAAGATAATTCCAGTAATCGACATGATAGGCGAGCGCGATGACATCACCACGGGCGGCAAGCTCGGTAAAAAACCTGTCAGCAGGCGGGCAGGCATTGCAGCCCTGACTGGTGAACAACTCAACCACGCCAACAGGTGTGCTCACCACCCCATCAGATTCTTGAGCCGATACAGGGACACATAACAACAGCGACAGCACATGGGCAACAAAGCAGGAGCGTAGCAATCTTATGGTTGGCATCACAATTTCCACTTCACCGGCGCGCCCGGTTCTTGCTTATTATGACCAACCTGTTTGACAGATACAGCCCACACCGCAAAGTCACGTTGCGGTGAAACCCGTATAATCCCCCTATCATCAATAATAAAAGGCCGCCGGGCTAGGTCACATACCCATTAATTGGATTCCCAAGGCGGGCCTATTCTGATTCACTGCTTACCAGAGCAGGAGGATGGCATGGCCCGTTTTGATCTCACGGATTTCGAGTGGTCGATGATTAAACCGCTGTTGCCAACCAAGGTGCGCGGCAAGCCGCGGGTTGATGACCGCCGGGTGCTCAACG